>DASZSN010000031.1:0-19260 GCA_035548655.1 Minisyncoccota bacterium | reverse complement strand
AAAATCTCCCCCTTCCTCCACTTCTTTCAAGACAAGAGAACTCTGCGGCATTTCTAAAATAATTATCAAAGATCTTTTCATCAAGACCTAAATAATTAATCGCTTGTTTTTTAGTCAATGGTTGCGGCATATTTTGGGCGGAGACGGTGGGATTCGAACCCACGGGGCTGTTACACCCACCTCCTTAGCAAGGAGGCACGTTAGACCACTCTGACACGTCTCCATAATTGTATTTTGGCGGTCGTACTCGGCAACTCTAACACATTTTGCGTTTTTTAAAAATACGAATATGCTAGTATTTCAAGCAAATACAGGAGGATAGGGTGAGATGGGTGAGAAGACAACTGCTTGTCTTCGAACCGGCGCTCGCGCCGACCACGAGCCCAATGTATCGCGCACGTCTCGCCATGGCGGACACGCGACCTCCATTTGAACAAAGTGAATATATGGAGGATTGGGTGAGTGGTTTAAACCAACGGTTTACTAAACCGTCGTCCCTTTATCGGGACCGTGAGTTCGAATCTCACATCCTCCGCAAATTTTTTTGTTACACTATCCCTATGAAAAAAATCACCACGCATTTATGGTTCGACAAGGAGGCAAAGGAGGCGGCAGAGTATTATGTCTCGGTATTTCCTGATGGAAAAATCAATAGCGTCCAGACGCTCCACAACGCCCCATCCGGTGACTGCGATATCGTCTCATTTGAACTCATGGGGCAGCCGTTTATGGCGATCAGTGCAGGTCCGCTCTTTAAATTTACCGAAGCGATCTCATTTATGGTTCCCTGCGACACTCAAGAAGAGATTGATTATTATTGGAGCAAGCTCTCTGCGGTCCCCGAATCCGAACAATGCGGCTGGTGTAAGGACAAATACGGCCTTTCATGGCAAATCGTCCCGACTGCAATGAACGACATGATGAAAAATGGTACTCCCGAACAAATCGACCGAGTCACCAAGGCATTTCTCACAATGAAAAAATTTGACGTCGCGAAACTGGCGGACGCATTTGAGGGAAAATAGCCTCTAGCGTAAGCGCAACCGCGAAACGGATTTGATCGTTTGTACAATCGCTGTTCGAGTGTGAAAAAACGGGGTTATCCCCAGTTTTTTTGGTTCAATATTTCATATACTAGTTTATAAATTTCGAAACTATTTAACTAAAGTACATTAAATATGCCTACAGTGATTAGCAATTCCCAAGAACTCGTCTATCATGCCCGCGGACCTCGTGAGCATGACAACGTGTTGGTAAGGAAAGTTGAGAAGGAATGCTGGCAGAGACTATTTGGCAAGTATAAAAAGGTCTCAGAGATCCTCTACGAGCTCAATACCAAATGGTTGCCCAACGATTGCAAGTTTGAATTGATCAATCCAAGGGACCCCGAGGATATGGTCAGAAAATGTAGAAAGATCCTTGAGGAATACGGATCTGCATTTGATCTGAAGTTGATCGTACGAGAAGAAGAGACTATTGATGCCGTTGCAACATCCTCTCCCCCGACCTTGCTAACCCAGCACTTACAGGCCGTGTGATTAACACGGCTTTTTTATTTGCCCTCATGTGCCGGCGTACGGGTCTACTTGCGTAGTTTCTAAACTATGCAATGCTAGTGGTATGGCAAAAATCATCCGCCCCCTTCCCCGTTCGACGTATCGCCGCAACGCGGATATCTACAAAATCCTCGCCAATCCCAAGCGCCTCGAGATCTTGAACCTCCTGCGTGAGCAAGAGCTCTCCGTCGAGGACCTCGTCCGTGAGCTCGGAGTATCGAAAGCAAACGTCTCCCAGCACCTCGCGCTTCTGCGCCACACGCGCCTCGTAAAAGTCCGCCGAGACGGACTCAATGGGTACTATAGTATCGTCGACCCGCGCATCGTCGAGCCGTGCCGCATCTTGCACAAGCTGTTTACGAAATAGTAGTTGCCTGTACGCAGTCGACTACCTCTCCGTTGGTATCTCGACAATGATGAAAATGTTTTCCACCGTTTGCAAATGGCGCAACGAGTCATACAATGAAATGTATGTTGGCTCTCATCATTGCACTCGGCGCGTTTCTCTTCCCGACCATCGTCTCCGCGCATGAGGCGTACGTACTCCCCTACACCACGTTTTGGGAAGGAATGAAACAGCCCTTTAGCGGACACGCATTTGACGCGCTCAAAAATCCGCACAACGTACACATCACAATCGTTATCATTGTATGCACGTTCGTACTCCTCGGGCTCAATTTTCTATTCAGCAAGACTCGCCTCGGCACTCGCGCGCATCTCTTCATCGAGCGATACGCGCACCTCGGTCCGCACTTTGTCCGCATCACTATCGCCGCGGCGTTTTTCTTCTCGGCACTGAGCGGCACATTTCTCGGGCCGGAACTGCACGGCACGCTCTTTTCATATCCACACCTCCTGCAAATCACGCTCTTTGCCATCAGTATCATGATCGCAATCGGATTTTTGACGGAGCTCGCGGCGCTCGTCGGCATCATCATCTATATCAACGGCCTCGTGGTGTTTGGTCCGTACCTTTTCACCTATCTCAACTATTTTGGTGAGCTCATTGTGCTCCTCCTCTTTGGAATGCGCGTGTTTTCACTCGATCGCTTCCTCTTCGGACCACTGCGTCGGCTTCGCTCGTTTGAAAAATACGAGACCGTGATCGTGCGCGTGTTGTACGGTCTCGCGCTCATCTACGCGGCAGTCACTGTCAAGCTCCTCCATCCGCAACTCACCGTACTCGTGGTCAACACGTGGCACCTCACGCAGTTTCATTGGCTCTTTCCCTCGGATCCGCTCCTCATCACGTTCGGCGCCGGTGTGGTCGAGGCGGTCATCGGACTCTTTATCATCTTTGGATTTGAAATGCGTCTCACCGTTCTCGTAAGTCTCTTTTATATCACGCTGTCGCTCCTCTATTTCCGCGAGCTCGTCTGGCCGCACTTGCTCCTCTACGGCATCTCGTTCAATCTCCTCGTTCAGCCAGAAGTCTTTACCCTCGATCATCTCATCTTTCGACACCATCGCCGCGCAAAGGCGTGGTGGAAACGACCGTTTTCTCCGCACAACGCGCAGGGAAAGAGCAGTATCAGCGTATAATGTATCTATTATGAAACCAACACCATACACCATCAGTATCACTGTGCTCGTACTCGCGATCGTCGTGCTTGTCAGTGTCTTGCTTGCGCAGATACGATCAAGCGCCGTCGGCAAAGCCCCGTATACAATCGGAGCGATCGTGACGCCGACAACACAAATGCCTCCCGGCATGGTGATGAAAACCTTCCCTGTCCCTTCGACTGAAGCAACGCCGACGATTGCACTCGAGGTGATTCACGATGCGATGGGCGGCTATGACGTGCACGCAACGACGACGAATTTCTCATTTGCTCCGGAGCATCTCAACGGCCTTCCGGTCGCCGGCGAAGGACATGTGCATCTCTACATCGATGATCACCTCATCATCATGCTTGGTCCTTGGTACCATATCGATTCGCTCACTCCCGGCCCGCACAGCATACGAGTGGGGTTGTTCAACAACGATCACAGCGCATATACGGCAAACGGTGCACGCATCGAAGCGTCACAAGAGCTCACGGTTCCGTCGGGAAACACGATGGCGATGTAACAAGGGCGAGAGGATAATTTCTCCAAACTGCTTTATACTGTAGCAATATGCAAATCACCCACAACAAAACGCGTCTCGAACAGTTCAGCGACGGCGTTTTTGCGATCGCGATCACACTCCTTGCCTTTGAACTCAAGATCCCGCACCTCTCTTCTTCTACGCTTGCCGGTGGGTTGCGCGAACTGCTTCCGCTGGTGCCAAATATCGCTACATTTATCCTCTCGTTTGTGACCATCGCCATTTTTTGGGTGAACCACCACCAGCTTACCCAAGACATCGGCCCGATTCGCCGACGACTCGCGTGGGCAAACGTGCTCACACTCTTTTTCGTAACCCTTATCCCGTTTGGCACCGAAGTCGCAAGCGCCAATCCATTTCATCCGCTCGCCATCATGACGTACGCGGTGGTACTGTTTGGCGGATCGGTGAGTTTCACTATTTTGCGCTATTTTGTACACAGAAGTTGTGGCGAAACAAAGGTCCCGATGCGCCGCTCACTCGTCGGACCGATTATTTATCTGCTCGCCACTGTTGTCGCTATGGTTTCTGTCAGGTCCTCTTATTTCCTCCTCGCCATCCCGCCGATTTTCTACTTTCTCCCCAAGGGACGTCAGCGAGCTGATGATCTATAGATCTGCAGGCAATACGCGCGTTTCCACCCCCTCAGGAGGCCGCTTGTAGGAGTAGCTTCCCTTTCTTTTAATGTGTGCTACAATGCGCTCTATTGTAATGTACTCCGCGTTCGAACGAAGGTGCGTTGCAAGGTAATAATAGATAAGTTTAAAGAACAAAAGAACACATGAACAATAAAGTATTCGTCGGCAGCCTCTCGTTTAACACCGAAAAGGACGCCCTCCAAGCTCATTTCGCCACCGTCGGTACGGTTACGGAAGCAGCTGTTATTCACGATAAGATGAGTGGCAGACACAAAGGGTTTGGATTCGTCACCTTTGCAACGGAAGCAGAGGCACAAGCGGCCGTTGATAAGCTCAATGGAAGCGAACTCGATGGACGCAAAATCTTCGTTGATTTTGTCCGACCGAAACCGGCAAACTAACCATTTGTCGCAAATCCCCCACCAGTTTGGTGGGGGATTTGTTTTTTGCCCTGCAAAACGGATTTCTTCCGTGGTACACTATTGTCATAGTAGATAGCGATATTTCTATGCATAGAAAAAAGATTCATCTAGTTCAAACACTGCTCGTCCTTGCAGTATCGATCGTGCTCATCATCGGGATTGTCCACAAGCTCTCCCACCAGCCGAGCACCATCGCTTTCTTTACGCAAATGCACCTCGAAAACTTCGTTCAGGCGTTTGCGCTCATTGAGATCATCATCGTGCTTACCCTCCTGTGGCACCCGACCCGCATGATCTCGGTACTGGTCGGAAGTGCGTATTTTGGCGCTGGGGTCATCATGTTGCTCTCCATCAATCAAAGTCCGATCCTCCCGGCGGCGACATTGATCGCGCTGTGGCTCATCCAAAAGCTCAACTGGTGGAACCTCTGGCGCCATGGATACAACTGCGGATGCAAAATGTGCTCGACGCATCGCGGCGAATCACTCGACGGAAAAGAGTGGTGCAACTGCAAACCCGGATGTCCGTGCGAAAAAGGCATGTGCAACTGCTCATCTGACTAATGATTTCATTTGATACCTCGATAGAGACACTCGTTCGGCTCAAACCGCACGTGCGGCTCGGTCTGCGCCGGCTCGGCATCGCAACAGTGCGTGATCTGTTGTTTCATTTCCCCACTCGCTATGCGGATGAGAGCATCTTCGCCTCAATCGGCACGCTCTCTGACGGCGAGCATGTGACCGTACGCGCAACAATAAAAAAGATTCAGACAAAAAAATCCTTTACATCAAAGGTCCCGATGAGCGAAGCAACCGTCGAAGACGTAAGCGGTACGATGCGCGTCGTGTGGTTCAATCAGCCGTATCTGACAAAGATGCTCTCCGTCGGACAGACAGTGGAGCTCACCGGAAAAGTGACGCGCTACAAAGAGAAAGCGACGATGACCAACCCCTCGCTTCGCGAACAGACGGCACTCGCCATCGACAGTCAGGATTCGCTCTTTGCCGGCACAACAAAGGGAGCGCTCACCCCGATCTATCCGGAAACAAAAGGCGTGTCGAGTGAGTGGCTTCGCCATGCGGTCGCCCGCGCGCTCGCCTCGCTTCCCACAATCGATGAGTACATCCCGGACGATCTGTTAAAAACATATTCGCTTCCAACGCTTCGATCCGCGCTCGTATGGATCCATCAACCAAAATCAGCAGACGACGCGCTCAAAGCGCGCAAGCGATTTGCCTTTGAAGAGATGTTTTCGATCAACCTCGCCCGCCAAAAAGAGCGTGCCTTGCTCTCACGCGAGCGCGCATATGCAATCGATACGAAAAAAACGAACGTCGGAGAATTTATCAAGCGTTTCCCCTTTCCGTTCACTGGCGCTCAACATACAGCGATCGGCCACATTCTCCGCGATCTCGAACAATCGCACCCCATGTCGCGCCTCCTTGAGGGTGATGTCGGAAGCGGCAAGACGGCAGTGGCGGCAGTGGCAACTTATGCGACCGTGATGAACCGCCCGCTCGACGCGTCAAAAAGCAAACAGCAATCGTTTGGCAATCTCCAAGTCGCCTATATGGCGCCAACGGAGATTTTGGCGACGCAACATTTTGAATCATTTATCGAGATGTTTCGGGGTACCGGTATCAGTATCGCGCTCATCACCGGAGGCGGGTGTCGGAAATTTCCGACCAAGGTCCCTTCGAGCAAAACACCGTGGACTGATATTTCTCGCGCGCAATTGAAAAAATGGATTGCAAACGGCGAGATTCCCATCGTCATCGGAACGCATACGCTGATTCAAAAAAGTTTGGAGTTCAAACATCTCGCACTCGCAGTGATCGATGAACAGCACCGCTTCGGCCTCGATCAAAGAAAAAAGCTCGCGAAAAAAGACGCCCATTTCCCGCACCTCTTGTCGATGACGGCAACGCCGATCCCGCGCACGCTTGCACTCACGATTTATGGCGACCTTGATCTGACACTTCTCGACGAACTTCCCCGTGGACGAAAACAAGTAACCACCGAACTTGTGCTCCCGACCGCGCGCGAATCGATGTATGAAAAAATACGCGCCGAGCTAACGAGTGGCCGGCAATGCTATGTGATTTGCCCGCGGATTGACGAGCCTGACGCCCAAAAAGAAAAAGCGCTCCTTGCAAAATCAGTGACCGCGGAAGCGAGGCGACTCCAGAAAGATATTTTCCCCAACTATTCGATTGGCGTCCTCCATGGCAAGATGACCAAAGACGCAAAGGAAAAAACGATGGAAGCATTTATGCGTCACACAATCGATATATTGGTCGCCACCTCTGTCGTCGAGGTCGGCGTCAACGTGCCAAACGCGACCGTCATCGTCATCGAAGGCGCGGAGCGGTTCGGACTCGCCCAGCTCCACCAACTGCGCGGACGCGTCCAACGCTCAAGCTATCAGCCATACTGCTATCTGTTCGCGGAAGCAAAAAGCGAAAAAACACTCGAGCGAATGAAGCTTTTTACCAAGGCAAAAAATGGTTTTGAACTTGCCGAGTATGATCTCCAGCTTCGCGGTTCGGGGGAACTCACCGGAGCAAGACCCTCGGCGGTAGGTCAACGGGTGAGGCAATGGGGACTTTCCGATCTCGCCATGGAAGCGCTTCGCAATCCCAAACTCGTTGAAGCCGCGCGTGAAAGCGCAATCACGCTCATCAGTGTCGACCCCGATCTCTCGCATCATCCACTGCTGTTGCAAAAAATACAATCGCAAGGAGAGATTCATTTTGAATAAAAAACAGAACACGAAAAATCGCCCGCTTCTGCGGGCGATTTTGTCATACATGTATGAAGAAGTGACTATTGCTGCATCATTGGCCCTTGTTGGGACTGCATTGGCATCGACTTTTTCGGCCCACCGAAACCAAGCATAAGAGCAAGCACAGCAATAATGAGGTGCAAGATATTGTCCGCTCCATTCACCGCAAAGATACCGAGAACGCTGCCGCCCCCGATAAATCCGAGAATGGTAACAAGAGCATATACTACACCAAAAATCTTGAAGTATGACTTCGCACCTGCCATGGAACCTGCGCAAAAGAGCGCGATGATACCGGAGAGCAAGTGAACGATGTTGTGGATAGTATCAACTTGGAAAATTCCAAGCAGTTTTCCGCCAGTGGTGACACCCGGGATAAAGCCGAGAATACCGATGATGAGGAAAATGATACCGAACCATTTTGCTGCTTTTTGTGTATTCATAATGTAAGTTGCTCCTGTTATAGGGGGCAACCTGTAGAGTATTGTACCACTGTTTGACGTGCCGGATTGATGTGGAAAAGTGATTTCTGATGCCGTACAAGAATGTGGGAGTAGATGGACTCGAACCATCGACCGGGCGTGTATAAGACGCCTGCTCTACCGACTGAGCTATACTCCCCCTTTTTCGAGGTATCGAAATTGTATAGAGCTTTTCAAAAAAAGGAAACCCTTGGGGAAATTTGCTACACTGATGGCATGATCAATGATTTTATCGCAAAAAAGTTGGGAGAGGTGCTCTCGTTTGCCAATGTCTCTACCGATACCTATGAGAGGGGACGGGCGACGCTGATCGCCGTCATCGGCGCGGAGCGCGTCGCTGATATCGAGGAGAAAAATCGCATCCATGGCGAAGAACTTATGCGTATCGCAACCGATGCGGGAGTCATCGATGCGGTACTCACAAAAGCGACAAGCGACGCAAGAGAGCTCATGAAGATGCGCGAGCTGTATATCGCGAACAACTGGGATGCCGCAAACGAGATTTTGGAATGGAGTGGATTTGCCGAAGGCGCGGCAATCGTGCACTGGGGGCTCATTCGCGGTGCGGCAGAGACGCTCAACAACGAGGCACTTCTGACACTCTGTGAAGAAGCAATCAACTGGCACTATGAACTGCTCGAAATGGCAGAAAGCGAACTCGGAAGCATCGGTCAGGACAAAGCTACGGCATAAACAGCCTGGTGCCAATCGTGGACAAAATATGGTTCCGATGTACCATTATCGGTATATGAAAAATACCATCATCGTGATACTCCTTGTCATTATCGGCGTGTTCGCATTTTATACATTTAAGCCCAAGCAAACTGTTGCGCCGACTATGCAAGATTCGACTACTACGCAAAGTACTTTTCCAACGCAAACCAGCACATCAACTGCAACAACTTCTCAAAGTTCGGCAAACCAAACTCAACAAACCACAACCGTTTCAACAACCTTACCCAGCTTTATTGGCGGACAAGAAGGTTGGCCACCTACGGTAACGTATTCGTCGAGCCCATACAGTTGCACAACAGGGGCGACTGGAATGGGTGTTAAGACCGTGACAAAGGAAATAAATATAAATGGTCGGACGTATTGTGTTCAAATTAGTGACGAAGGCGCCGCTGGGACTGTCTATTACACGTACACGTATACAACTGCAAACACAAGCCTTGCAGGGGGAGGAACTATGAGCACTCATTTTACTTTAGGCTTCCATGACACAGATTGCACAAAGATTGGTACCGCAGAAAACATTTCATGCCAAGCAGACCAACCAAGCTTTAATGTTGATACAGTTATCGACAGCTTGATGCAAGGAAAGTAACTACGGCACGGGCTTCATAAAACACTACACATAAAAACTCCCGGTGAGGACCGAGAGTTAGTGCATAAAAGAAGCTAAAACAATCTTTTCTAGTAGATCAACTTGATTTTCGAGAAGTAGTATCTGTTGCTTTTTCTCGTCGACTTGATTGTCGATATACATATAGCGATTTTGACTTAGGTATTCGCCCTTTTTTGACTTCTCATACCCTTCCATCGAAAGTCGAAATGAATTATTCAACAAAACCACAAGCTCTTCTCGTTTCTTATGAATTTCATTTCTTATTTTCTTTATCCGTTTTTCAATCTGACTCCTTTGGAGGTTTCGAAGTTCTTTCCTTAGACTCAAAAAGAAGAACAACGCCGCGCCAATGAGTGTGGCGATCACATCCCCAAGTGAGATTGGCCGCGAGAACGTATATAACTCAACTAAGAAGCTGACAGTGAGAAAGGGAGCTACCCAAAATAGGATAAGAAGAATAAGCGCTTTTCTTTTAGCAGATAGTACTATTTTGTTATTACTGTTCATGACAGATGCTATTTGTTTTGATATTAACAGTAGAATAAGTACTGTCAAATACCATCACGGCGTAAACGGCTTTGCAATCAGCATCGAATCATCAAAGGGGGCGAGTGGTTGTGGGACGAAATACTTGTCCTGCTGACTCACCTCTTCGGTTGCGGTGATTGCGTCGGTAGTAGGATCAATGGAAACTTCCGCCACCATGCCTTCGAGCGTGTGCGGTGAAAAATATTGGTCAAAAATGAAATTGCCGAGCCCGTAAAAAATGGGTTTGTCATGGTACGTCTCCACTGCTTGCATCACGTGCGGGTGGGCACCGACCACGATATCGGCGCCACTGTCGATCGCCATGTGCGCAAGCGTTTTTTGTCGCTCGGTAACCAGTGAGTACTCGATGCCGAAATGAAATGACATCACGAGGATGTCGACCTGCGCTTTCGCATCTGCGATGATCTGCGGGAGATTCGGGTCATCCGCTAACAGGATCCCCGGATCATTCGCCGTCGCTTTCATCCATGGGGGTCCGACATCGCTTGCGGCAAGAAAGCCGATGCGCATGCCACGCACCGTGATGATGCGCGGCGTTGATGCGTCGCGTTCATCTTCTCCCGCACCGGCATAAAGGATATTGTTTTCTTTTAGGTGGTCGAGTGATTGCAAAAACGCGCTTCGCGAATAGTCGCCGATGTGATTGTTGGCAAAGGATACGACATCAAAGCCGGCTCCTGCAACCGCAGTCAGTCCCGCCGGATCCATCAAAAATGAAAATTTGCTTCCCGATCGCGTTCCCGTCGTACCGACCGGTCCTTCGAGATTGGCAAACGCTATGTCGGCATCCGCGAGGTACCCCGTATGTTCAAAAAGTTTGCCATAATCGCCGCCAAGATTTTTCACCACACTCGCGCGCACCCCGCGATCGAGCATGATGTCTCCGACAAAAACCATCGTCACCGGTGATGCCGGCGCGGGAGAAGGGGTGGGCGGAATCTGTTCATCCCTCATCGTATCGTTTCGAAATGTGCTGAATGAAACCGTATAAAACGCAAAAAGGATTGCAATAAATGCAAAAAGGATGAGCGCGAGCGGGATCTTGCCGCGCTTATTGAGCGAGTTTTTTGAGCGGAATACCATGAGCGGAGATGATTGCCTCGTATTCGGGCTGTTCGAGTGTTTCCACTTCGATCAGCTTTTTCGCGATGATGTCGAGGAGCGGGCGATGCTGTTTCAAAATAGTACTCGCAGTTTGCAAGCCTTCGTCAATGATTTTTTTGACTTCAGTTGCGACGAGGCGAGAACTGTTGTTGTCGGAATGTTGTTCTTCAGAAACTCCTCCGATAATAGTCTGTCCATCATCGTTTTCAAGCGCCATGGGGCCGACTTTTTCACTCATTCCCCACCGTGTCACCATCGCGCGCGCAAGAGCGGTGACAACCTGCAGGTCATTCGACGGGCCAGTGGTGATATCGCCAAAGACGAGCTTCTCCGCCGCGTAGCCACCAAGCGACATAGCAACATCGGCCATATAATCTTTTTTCGGACGAAGTTTTCGTTCCTCAAGTGCAATCTTCATCGTATACCCAGCAGCACGCCCACGAGAGACAATTGATATTTTGTGCACCGGATCCGCTTCCGGAATGACTGATGCAACAAGGGCGTGCCCCGCTTCATGATAGGCAGTGATTTCTTTTTCTTTCTTATTCAAAACATGACTTTTTCGTTCCGGTCCGAGCATCACTTTTTCGATTGAGCGGATGAGATCAAACTGCGAGACTTTCTTTCTGTTCTCTCGCGCGGCGAGGATCGCGCCTTCGTTCATGAGCGAGTAGAGATCGGCACCGGAGAAACCGCTCGTGCGCTCCGCCACAGTATGGAGGTTCACATCTTCGGCGAGCGGCTTCTTGACCGCATGCACTTTCAAAATCTCTTCGCGGTCGCGACGATCCGGGAGGTCGAGCATGACACGACGATCAAATCGACCGGGGCGAAGCAGTGCAGGATCGAGCACGTCGGAGCGGTTCGTCGCCGCCATGACGATGACTTTGTCGTTTGGTTCAAAGCCGTCCATCTCAACGAGAATCTGGTTGAGCGTTTGTTCACGTTCGTCGTTGCCGCCGCCGTAGCCGCCACCACGCACGCGTCCCACCGCGTCAATCTCATCGATAAAGACGATCGCAGGGGCGGCACGCTTCGCCATTTTGAAAAGGTCGCGCACGCGCGAGGCACCAACACCGACGAACATCTCTACAAATTCTGACCCCGACAGATGGAAGAACGGCACTCCCGCCTCCCCCGCGACTGCACGAGCGAGGAGCGTCTTCCCTGTTCCCGGCGCGCCGGTGAGAAGCACGCCTTTTGGAATCCGCGCACCGATATCGAGGAATTTTTTCGGATTGCGAAGAAAATCCACAATCTCTTTGAGCTCCTCTTTTGCTTCACGCGCACCGGCGACGTCTTTGAAGGTGACACGGTTGTTTTTATCCGTCGGATCGGTCACGCGCGCTTTTGATTGTCCGAACGTAAACGCTTGCATGCCGGCGCCTTTCACTTGGCGCGAGAGCATCCAGAAAAAAAATACGATGAGCAAAATCGGCACAATAATCGGAAGCGCAGAGAGTAGAAAGTAGCCAAACCCGCTGTTTGATTTGACACTCACGTCGATTGCGGAGAGCTTGGCCGGCTCGACGCCGTAGTTTGAAAGCGTCTGGGTGAGCGCGGCATCGGGCTCTTTTTGGGATTGGATGGTTGAGTCGTCGGACTTGGTGATCGTGAGATCTTGACCGTCAATGACGATACTCTTCACCTGTCCCGCCTCAATGAGGCGCGCAACCTCGGAGATCGGTACGCTGTTTTCTTTTTTTGTACTGGTACCGGAGAGTGCGGAGTAGAGTGCTACTACAACAGCAAACACAAGAAGTGTCGAAAAGATATACGACGACAGCGGCCGCTTCGGTGGCATGTTTTTCGGCGGCATATTCGGCGGTGGAGGAGAATTTCTGCGAGGCATGGGGATAGTATACCTGCACCACAACTTTTTACAAAAGATACATTAGATCGGTGAGAGAAACAAAAAAGCATTGTCTTTGACGGACAATGCCTCATCTACGCTTTCTATCCCACCCGCAAAACAGAGGGTTCGTCTATAAAACGAACATACTCGTGGATTCTATCGAACAATTCAATTGGATTCACTTTTCCAAATTGTTCTTTCACTGGCTGATTAAAGAGAAATAACTTACTAGCCACCACGTTTGAATATTTTCTTACAGGTTGTTCCAAGACATATCCGAACACTCTGATGACAGTATCGCAAGAGATTTGTATAAGCACGCATTGTTTCTTTTTCAAAGACATCAAAACAATATTTGTAAACAAAAAATCACCTGACGTATCATTCATAAGAAATGTTCTGTGCTTAACTTGTATACGAAAACAAGAAACCTCTTTTTGAATCTGATTGACGATTACTCCACACTCTTCTTTAAATTTTATTCCCGCTTTTTGGCGAATAAGATGCGTGTTGGTTAATAGTATTTTTTTCATGATCAGAATTTTTATTAGATTACTACCAATTAGCTGATTGTCAAATTCGTGTTAGGATTTCTCTATGGCGGAATACCTGCGCAACAAAAAAGCGACGTTCGACTACCACCTCGAAGACACCTACGAGTGCGGCATTGAACTGCTCGGCACCGAAGTGAAGTCAGTGAAAAACCATCACGGATCGCTTACCGGCGCTTATGTCGCAGTTCATGATGGTGCATTAGTGCTCCTCGGAGCGCACATTCCCGCGTGGCAAGAGAGAAATGTCGCCCCCGGATTTGACCCCTACCGTACCCGCCGTCTATTGGTTCACAAAAAGGAGCTTGTTGAGCTCTTGCGGGCGATACAAACGAAAGGTTTGACCATTATCCCCGTCTCATTGTATGGTAAGGGCAATCTGGTAAAGCTTCAGATCGCCATTGCCAGAGGAAAGAAGTCGTTTGACAAACGAGAGAGTTTGAAGAAAAAGGCGGTACGTCGCGACATTGAACGAGAGCTCGACCGTCGCTGATTTTTCTCTCACTCCCCTCTATACACATGGGACTGACAGGGTTCGACAGAAAAAGTCTGAGCCTGTATGCATGTCGGGTATGGACGTAACACCGTAAACAATCGTCCACTTGATAACTGGCAACAGTATCGCAAAAGTAAAATCTCCTTTTTGGAGTTTTGCTCCGGCGTTCGCTTAACGGCCACCCCGGTGTCGCACACTTCGATATTCGATAGAAGTACCGCGGCATAATATTCATCGAATGTAGGGATTCGTCATTGCTTCACGGCGAAACCGAATACAAAGAAGCTCGGACGCGCTCATTTTGTTTGTTTTTTAGTGCGCGCCCTACAAAAAACATCCTACACATGTAGAGGTACTTGCCCACTTTCTCTGCACGGGAGTTCAATTCTCCCCAGTTCCACACCGAAACTACACAACACCCACCAATGGGTGTTGTGTAGTTTTTGGCTATCGATTCTACGGAGGAGTATTGAAAGACGGAGGCGGTATACAAGATGAGTCCGACAGCTGGCGGACGAATGCTTGTCGCCGAGTCGGGGTCGAGAGTACTTAGTCCGCGCAGTGTTGCAACGCAACACGAGCAGACTTAGTAACTCGTGACCAATTCTCCCCAGTTCCACACCGAATAAAAAACCGCCTTATTAAAAGACGGCGATCGAATCAATTCGATTTTGCATCAAAACCAGTTTTATTAAAGGCATTTTGAAACGCCTCCGGAAGGACAGTCCATTCGTATCGAACTCGTCGTGTGGACCCAAGTCCATCTACATCCTCAACTAACTGCCCATTCTTTTTGTCTAGTCTCGGCATGTATCCCTGCCAAAGACCAGTTGCTTTGTCTCGTCTGATGTTGCGGGACTTTGGGACGATAAACATATTTGAGGATGCGGAGCTTCTGCTACGGAGTGGTTCTCTAAACTCTAATTTGGCAGAACTGTATGTGTACGGAAAGAATTTTAGTTCCAATTTCCTTGCAACTTTCCTTACGATGAGATAAAGGGGCTTTTTTATCTTTTTCATAACGTACTCTTGTTTTGGTTTGAGTTCATCCTAACAAAATAGGGGTATCGTCGCAACTGGATTTTTTTGACTTTTTCAGGTATACTTGTCTCATCTAACTACCCGATATACTTTTTTGAAGGAACGAGTCAACAATCAGATACGAGCAAGTGAACTGCGCATCATCGACGCCGAAGGAGCAAACCTCGGCGTAATGTCGCTTGCGGACGCGCTTGCGATTGCCCGAGAACGAGGGCTCGACCTCATCGAAATCGGCCCAAACGCCACCCCTCCGATCGGCAAAATCATGGAGTTCGGCAAATATCAGTACGAGCAAAAGAAAAAGCTCCAAAAAGCAAAAAGTGGTGCGAAAGCAAGCGAAACCAAGTCAATCCAGGTCAAAATCGGTACCGGAGACCATGACCTCGAGCTCAAGGCCAAGACCGCCTCAAAATGGCTCAAAGAGGGGCATCGTATCAAGGTGGAGCTCTTTCTGCGCGGTCGCTCAAAAGGGATGGGGGAGGCGTTTTTGAAGGAGCGCCTCGACCGAGTCTTGCATTTTATCACCGAACACTATAAGATAGCGGAACCGCATAAACGCTCTCCGAAGGGTCTCGCCATCGTTATCGAACGGGATAAGGGAGGAAAATAACACCGTCATGTCGACCGAAAAAACGAACAAATCCTATACCAAGCGCTTGAAGCTTACCAAAACCGGTAAGCTCATTGGTCGCAAACCGGGCTTCAACCACTTCAATGCCAAGCAATCCCGCGTCAAACAGCTCGCCGGCAAGAAAGGGGTTGCGTTCATCATGGGAGCAAAGGACAAAGCTCGTTTCCTCCCTCACCAATAATTTATATACCAGATAATAACCCACTATGACTCGAGTAAAAAAAGGACAACACGCACTCAAACGACGCCGCAACGTACTTTCGATGACGAAAGGCTACCGCTTCGGTCGATCAACCAAAGAGCGTCAGGCGCGCGAAGCGATTTTTCATGCAGGGACCTACGCCTTTGCTCATCGTCGCGACAAGAAAAATGACAAGCGCAAACTCTGGGAGGTTCGCATCAACGCCATGGTGCGCGAACTCGGCGGCTCGTATTCGAAATTTATGGGCGGGCTCAAAAAAGCAAACGTCCTCATTGATCGAAAAATTCTCTCCGATCTCGCGGCAAACAAACCCGCCGCATTCAAGAAATTGTTTGAGAAGGTACAATAAAAAATCCCCGCATACGCGGGGATTTTTTCTATCCTATTTTTCAGTCAAAATCTCAGCTCCTTTTTCAGTAATCAACACCGTGTGTTCAAAATGCGCGGCGCGTGAGTGATCATCGGTGACGAGCGTGTAGCCATCATCGAGCAGTACTACGTTTTCACTTCCGCGGGTGATCATCGGCTCAATCGCAATCACCATGCCGGGCTTGAGTTTGTCCCCTTTGCCCTTTTTCCCAAAGTTTGGCACGTACGGATCTTCATGGATCGCACGACCGACGCCGTGGCCGGAGAGTGTGCGGACGATACCGAACTTGTGCGGTGTTATGGAGGATTCGATCGCCGCGCCAATGTCCCCTGTCGTCGCTTTCGGCATCACGATCGCTTCAATCCCTTCAGCGAGCGCACTTTTTGCAACCGACAGCATCTTTTTATCTTTCGCACTTATTTCACCTACCGGCACCGTCACTGCGTGATCAAGAAATACCCCTTCATAGTTGATGCCGAGATCAAGGGAGACGATGTCGCCGTCTTTGAGGATGCGACCGCTTGGGATCCCGTGCACCACTTCGTCGTTTACTGACACACACAAGCTCGCCGGATACGGTCGATCCGCACCCTCGGGTTTGTATCCCAAAAATGCCGGTTTGCATCCGGCGTCTTTGATGAGGGCCACCGCACGGTCGTCGAGTGATTGTGTGGTGATGCCTGGTGCCACCGCCTGTGCTACGGTATGCAAAATGCGCGCGAGTATCGGTCCTCCGCGGCGGAGTCGCTCTATTTCGTTTTGTGTTTTTATGATTATCGCCATTCCTTTATTGTTGCGTGTGTACAACTTTTCATACCGCAGAAACGAGGGTGCAAAACTGTCCACACGGCACGAGCGAAGGGATTCTACTCCACTCCGAGCGCAATGCAAATATCGCGATGCACTGCTTCGATCGCCTGCTCCCCGGCAACGGAATGAAATGTGACGATCGGAGACGCGCGCAAAAGCTCGATCGTCGGGACAACGGATTCGTGGAACCATTGGATGCGTCCCCATATGTCACGCTCGCTTTGATCATCGGCTCGATGTTCTTTCTCCGCGCGAGATTTTGTTTTTTCATACGCCCATTCGTCGCTTACCTCGATGAGAATAACATGTGTTTTGAGACCATAAAACGTGCAGGCAGAAAGCAAAATCGGCACTTCATCTGCCACTCGCGGCGTCCCGTCAACGACGACGTTGCCCTCTCCATCATACTCTTCGATAAAAAAGTGCGTCCACGCATGCACGCCGAGAAATGACGGCGGGAGTTTCCCCTCATCCATGATCTGTTTCGTCCGTTTTGCGGTAAAGGTATTTTGCTGTATCAGCTCGCGAAAACGACGCCCTGTTTCAAGATAGAGCACGCTTCGGTCAGGGTCGACTTCTTTGAGTCTCTTTTGAAGAAGTGCCGCTTGAGTGCCCTTCCCCGCACCGGATTGACCGATGAAGATATAGATGCTCGCGTTCATGTCAAAAGAAATTGTACCACGGGGTGACGAGATAGTTCGTCTGTGCGCGCGTATCAAATCCCCTAAAATTCCTGCATCGCGATTTGCGCATCAACACGACGAATGAGATCGATGATGACGGAGACCGTGATGAGGATGGAGGTACCACCGATTGCAAAGGCAGTGATGCCGGTGGTGGTGCGGACAACAAGCGGAAGGACCGCGACGATACCGAGAAAGATTGAACCGACGAGGGTGATGCGAGTGATGATGGTACCGATATGGTTCGTCGTCGCTTCTCCGGGGCGGATACCGGGAACAAAGCCGCCGTTTCGCTGGAGGTTCTCGGCAATCTGTTTCGGATCAAACGTAACTGCAGTATAGAAATACGTGAAGAAAACGACGAGCACAAAATCAACGATCGAGTAGAGCCAGGTGGTCTGTGTAAAGGTCGTCATGGCATGGCTGATCGCGAGCAGCACGCTATGTGTCGATGTTGCAAAAAAGGTCGAGAGAAAACGCGGAAAGAGAAGCAGTGAAGAAGCAAAAATGATCGGCATCACGCCGGCTTGCGTGAGACGAAGTGGCAAGTAGCTTTCGGTACCACCGAGCGTTCGAATGCCGCGCACTTGTCGCGCGTAGGTAATCGAGATCGGTCGCTCGGCTTCGTAAATATAAACAACACCGACGATCACGATGAGCCCGATGGCGATATAGAGAAGCGTGCTCGGCAATTGGTCCGGGGTGAACGAAAAGAAAAATTGTGACACTTTCGATGGAATCGTTGCGATGATGCCGGCCATAATGATCATCGAAGTGCCATTGCCGATGCCGAACTCGTTGATGAGTTCCCCGATCCACAACAGAAGTATCGAGCCCGCAACGATGATAATGAGGTTAGTGATGGTTGCGGTGGTAGAGAGATGCGCGATAAGCCCTTGGGTTTCAAAATAGCGGGTAAACGCAAATCCCTGAAGCGCCGCGATCGGCACGGTAAGCAGACGTGAGTACTGGTTGTACGTACGACGACCCGCTTCCCCGGACTCTTGCATGAGTTCTTTGAGCTTCGGCGACATAAGCGAGAGCACCTGCATGATGATTGATGCAGTGATATAGGGGGCGACCCCAAGCATCACGATGGAAAACGAAGAGATGCCTCCGCCAGAGAGTGCGCTGAAGAGACCGAGAAGCTGGTTGTCGGCGAGTGCTTGCGAGAGTCGTGCTTGATCGACGCCAGGGATCGGGATGGCGGCAAGGAAACGAAAAATAAAAAACATCACCACCACAAAGATGATTTTGTTCCGAAGTGTCGGATCACGGAAAATGGTGCGGATTTTTTTGAAAAAATTCATCCCGTTAGAAGCAGATCGCGGTCAAAAACCCGCTAGTGCTTTGATTATTTTTTATTTCGACTTTATATGCCATGTTTTTATTTCTTGATCGCGACCGCCACTTCTAACGAGAAAACAAGGTTACTTCACCGCTCCTTTCGCCGCAAGGATTTTCTCCTTGGCGGAAGCGGATACGAGGCAATTATAGAACGTTACCGCTTTGGAAAGCGAGCCGGTTCCGAGCACTTTTACCGGCGGCATCTTTCCCCCCACTTTTGCAATGAGGCCTTTTTTGAGAAGGGTTGCCGGAGTCACACTGTCCCCTGTGGCAAAAAGCGCCTCAATCATCATGAGATTTA
>DASZSN010000030.1:0-9715 GCA_035548655.1 Minisyncoccota bacterium | reverse complement strand
GCCATCCGTTCCCGTCTGCGAAACCTCAAAGAAGAGCATGCGACATTGTTACAAAAGCAAGAAACGCTTCAAAAAACCAATGATTATCTTAGTACACCCGAAGGGCAAGAAGAAGCGCTTCGTGAAAAGTACAATGTGGTGAAACCGGGAGAGGGGGTTGTCGTTATCACTACCCCTCCAGGCGCCGAAAACGGCGACCACACAAGCCGCATCGCCAAGTGGTGGGACAGTCTCTTGCACGGTCTTGGAGTAAGAAAATAGGGGCTGGAAAGGCCGTTTTCCACTGTGCTATAATGGAAACCTATGAAGCCCGTCACCATCTACAGTACTAGCGTTTGTCACTTTTGCATGCTTGCAAAGGAATTTTTTAAAGCGCATGACGTTCCGTATACGGAATACAACGTAGGGACTGACGCCGCAAAGCGAAAAGAAATGTTTGAACTCACCGGTCAACTTGCCGTTCCGGTCATCAGGGTGGGGGATGAGGTAGTGGTGGGATTTCGTGAGGATATTCTCGCAAGAATGCTCGGCATCGGCACACAACCACATTCAATGGTGGCATAACAAGATTTTTCCTTTCTACACCCTGTGTCTTTGCTAGGATACCTTGCTTCCATAGTTAAATGGATATAACAGTTCCGTCCTAAGGAATAGTTGTACGTTCGATTCGTACTGGAAGCACTTTTTGGTATACTTACTCGATGGATCCAAATCTTGACGCGCGACTCAAAGCCATAGAAATAAAACTCGACAACATGTCGCGAATGGTCTCTCGCATGCGCGGCTCACAAAAGCGCGCCGCGGCGTTTCGCGTATTCTATTGGCTTTTGATTATTGGGCTTTCTGTCGGTGCGTTCTACTTCATCCAGCCATACCTGACGCAACTCAAGAGTGTCTATACCGGCTTCAGTGATATCGGCGGATCGTTGAACGGCACAAAGGACCCGCAACGGGGCAGTAGCGCTCCGGATTCTCAAAGTATCGGCAATCTCATCGATCAGCTCAAGCAATTGAATAACTAAGGTGCTCAGACCCAGGCTCGAACTGGGGACCTATCCCTCTTCAGGGGAGCGCTCTACCAACTGAGCTATCTGAGCATTTGGTTGTTATTTTATACACGAAAAAGTGCTTCTTCGCAACAAAACACCACCCCATGGGGTGGTGTTTTGTTCTATGTGTTATATGGATTTTATTTTGAGGGTCGTTTTTCGAGCTTTGTCGAGTTTGGGAAGCTTGATCATGAGCATTCCGTGGCGTTCGATTGCCTCCGCGGCATCAATCTCTACTTCTACCGGCAAATGTACCGTGCGGCCAAACGCGCCCCAGTAGAGCTCTCGAATATGGTAGCCATCTTCATCGATACTTCTGTTTTCTTCTCGCTTTCCGGAAATGGTCACCGTGTCACGAGTGATGTTGATGGAGAGGTGTTCGGGGAGAACGCCGGCAATCAACGTCTGAATGACAATTTCACTCCCGGTCTCGTAGACATCAACGGGGAGTTCGCCGATCTCTTCGTCCTCGATATGAAGCGGAATTTCTTTTTCCTCTTTTCTCTTTTCTTCAAGGTGTATCGGCACTTCGCGGCGCTCTCGTTCGGAGACGACCGGTGCTCGACGAGACTCATATCGCGGCGCTTGCTCCTGCACATCGTCAAAGTCATCCTCGTCATCAAAACGGAGGTTGCCCGCAAGTCGTTCAAAAAATGATCGTTTCTTTGCCATAACGTTATTGGTTTACTGCGACGAGTGCTCCTTCTGGAGTGGAAACACGTCGAAGCTTTTCTAAAATAAGTAGATTCATAATTCCGGCGACCCAGAGATACCCATACACTCGCAGAAAGCTTGAGGCATCGTTCTTAAGTATAAAAAAGTTAAACGTTGCATGCAAGAAGATAGCGCCGGCGATGCCGAGCGCCGCACCGGTATTTTTGAAGCCGCGCGGCGCGAGCGCGATGCCGATGCCGACAAATCCGCTCGCGATGGTGTGCAAAAGCGTCGCGCCAAAAAAGCGAAGTCCGCCAGTGAGGAGCGCCGCGGTGATAGTCGCATGCGCCGTCGGTTGGAGAACGTAAAAGATGTTTTCAAGTGCGGCAAATCCGAGCGCCACCGTGATCATGTAGATTGCCGGATCGATTGACTCATCATCATAGGTGCTTCGCTTTGCAACAAAGGCAAACGCGACGTATTTGAGGATCTCTTCGATAGCGGCAAAAATGGCGATTTGTTCTTTTGACCCATCTGATGCGAGCGATTGTACGGCGTGTTGCAGGAGACTCGCAAAGAGGACGCTCACCGCGCCGAGCATAAAGCACAGAAACAGCAAACCAAACGGCTCGGGTCGCTTGCGATCGATATGCAACCAAAAGAAAAGCCAAAACAAGGCCGGCAACAACCCGCTGATTAGTGCGAACAATACGGGAGAATGTATCAGTTGCTCGACCATGGGGTAATCATTAAAAGAGAAGTGTTTTTCGCCGGCAATAGTTGCCAGAGTGATTCGGTAACAAACGGCATGAACGGGTGCAGGACGATAAGGCTTTCGCTCAAGATAGTATAAAGCAATTTTTGCCGCGACGCGCCGGTATCGGCATTTGCAAGGAGCGGTTTGCTCTCTTCAATGATGACGTCTGCAAAAGTGTGCCAGAGATAGTGGTATGCCGTTTCCGCGGCAGTGTGGAGGCGATAGGCATCGAGTTCATTGGTGATTTTCTTTTTCACTTCGCTCCATTCATCGAGGAGTGCGTGCTCATTCGGTGAGAGCGTCACATTGTGTTCTCCTTCATAGTTGGTCAATACAAAGCGTGTGATATTCCAGAGTTTGTTGGCGAAATGTTTATACCCCTTGATTTTCTCCTCGGAGATTTTGCTGTCGGTACCGGGAGCCATGCCGGCGATAAGTGACATGCGGACTGCGTCCATGCCGTATTTCGCACCCATTTCGAGCGGGTCGATATTGTTGCCAAGGGATTTTGAAATCTTTTGTCCCTTCGCATCACGAACGAGTCCGTGGAGATATACCGTCTTGAACGGAACTTCGCCCAAATGAAACTGACTCATCAAAATCATGCGTGCCACCCAGAAAAATAGAATGTCGTACCCAGTCTCGAGGAGACTCGTCGGATGATATATCTTCAAATCATTGCTCTCGTCCGGCCAGCTAAGTGTCGAGAACGTCCACAGCGCGGAGGAAAACCATGTGTCGAGCACATCAGGGTCTTGCTCCCATCCTTCGCCAGGGGAGTCAATGCTACAGCGCATCTCATCACCCTTATACCACATGGGTATGCGATGCCCGAACCATATCTGTCGGCTGATACACCAGTCGCGGAGATTGTCGATCCAGTGAAAATACGTTTTGTCGAAATAGTCGGGGATGATTGTTATTGCGCCGCTTGCGATCGGTTCTTGCATGAGCTCTTTGAGCGTTTTGCCGCCGCGTGTCGAGATGGGTTTGTGCACATCCACGAACCACTGCAGTTTCGGAAGCGGCTCGATGATGCCACCGGTACGTTCCGCGGTCGCGATGTTTTGATCCACCGTTTCTTCTTTTTCGATAAGTCCTTCTTCCCGAAGCCATGTGACTACCGCTTCGCGTGCCTCGGCGACTTTTTTGCCCTGTAGACGTTCGTCACCAACGAGCATCTTGGCGCGCTCATCGATCACTTGCGGACGAGGGAGATCATGGCGATCCGCAATCTCCCAGTCGATGAATGAATGTGCGGGAGTGACGCCGAGCGCGCCGGTGCCAAATTCTTTTTCCACCGATGCGTCAGCAACGACTTTGATATGGATCGGCACGCCACAAAATGTCACGTCGTACTCGTTACCGACATATGAGGCGTAGCGATTGTCATCGGGATGTACCGCAACGGCGACATCCCCGACTTTTGTTTCAGGACGGGTAGTGGAGATTGCGATGGGGAAGTCCTTGCTGTATTTAAATGTGTAGAGCGTTGCTTTGCGTGGCTCGTAGACAATTTCGTCATCGGAAATGGTGGTTTGTCCTTTGGGATCCCAGTTGACGATCTTGTGTGCTCGATAAATGAGTCCGGCGTCATACATGCGCTTAAATGCTTCCATCACTGCGCGATAGCGCTTCTCATCCATCGTGTATGCGTAGCGTGACCAGTCAAGCGTGGTGCCGAAGCGTTTCGTTTGATTGATGATAGTGCCCTTTGTTTCCTCAACAAAGATATCGATGCGACGCAGAAGTTCCTCCCGACCGAGGTCATAACGGGATTTTCCTTCACTCTTTTGAATCTCCTTTTCTACTTTTGATTGTGTGGCGATTGCGGCGGAGTCGGTCCCGGGGATCCACAGTGTGCGAAACCCTCGCATACGCTTGTAGCGCACAATGATGTCTTCGATCGCAAGCATGAGCGCGCTTCCCATGTGGAGTGCGGCGGTGACATTTGGCGGAGGAAGGACGATCGTAAACGGTTCCGCGTCAGGTGCGGTGAGCCCGTCGGCAATCATTTTTTCGGGATTGAAATATCCACTTTGCTCCCATGCGGCGTAGATGCTCGGCTCCTCCTCTGTTGGATTGTAGGGTTTGAGCAGTTTTTCGGGCACAGTGCCGTTTTGCATTGGTAAATAATACCAATTTTCTCGCTATTTGCCGAGAGGTATTGACTTTTTGCCATATTTATGCTACAATAAATCCAAAATCATAAACACTTAAATAATCAAAATAGCTTTTATGAAAAAGTTCTTCTTATTTGTCATAGTAAACATATTTATTTTCAGAGCGACTTCACAAGTCGAAGTATACGGAAGATATACAGAAGGAGGAAAAGTTGCACCGGACATCAACGTATATGGAGAGAAAAAAATCTCCAAAAAGATAAGTCTCACTTACTTCACTCTTGTGGAGGAAAAATGGGCAGAAGCGTTGATCGGCACCTCTTATTCTCCAACTGATTGGTTCAGTGCTGGCATAAGTGCTGGTATAGAGCAAAATCCTGCGTTGTTCCGTATGGCTGGTAGTCTGTGGTTCGGAAAAGGAAAAACTTCTCTGTTACTTCTGGGAGAAAAAGGAAGTGGTCCAGATAATTACTGGTACAAAACTACTCTCTCTTACAAGTTTTCAGATAAGTTTAGCTTTGCCGCTAGAGCATGGAGGTATCACGGGGTTGGTCCCGTAGCAACTTTTTTTATTAAAAAGTTGGCTTCCAGTATTTGGATCATGCCAGCGTATGACTTTGAAGTAGACAAAAAAAAATTAGTTTTTGGGTTTGATATTAAAATTTAAATTAGACCAAAAAACTTTTATGAAGTCCTCATTAGGGGACTTTTTTGATTCTCAATTGAAAGATTTCCGTCAGCTTTTATGTTGCTGACGGCTTTTTTATTCTGCCCATGCAAAAGCTGATAGTAGAGTGCCATGCCGATCATGATGGAGTTGTCGGTAGAGAGTTCTTTGGTGGGGAAGTGGACGGCGAGGTCTGGGGTGTCCGATTCTTTTCGCTTTTCTATTTCGGCACGCAGATAGGTATTTGCCGCGACACCACCGCCAACGATGAGTGTCTGCACGTGGTACTCATTGATCGCGTCAAATGTCTTTTTCACCAGTACCTCTACAACTGCGTCTTCGAACTCACGAGCGATGTCGTACTTTATTCTGGTATTCTCAAGAATATTGGAATGAGAATCGCCGTTGGTTGTTGCGTCTTTTTTTTGCAAATCACGGACGAGATAGAGCACGGCAGTCTTGATGCCGGAAAATGAAAAATCATACTCACCGGAGTGAAGCATCGGTCGGGGAAGCGTCACCGTACTTTCAAGACGCTGGTCACGCGCTTCTCGCGCAAGCACGGAGATTTTTGGTCCGCCGGGATACGAGAGTCCGAGGATGCGCGCGACTTTGTCAAATGCTTCGCCGACCGCGTCATCGCGCGTCTCGCCGATTTTTTTGTATGAACGTGGCGCGTCGATGAGAACAAGCTCTGTGTGTCCGCCGGAGACGAGAAGCGCGAGTGCGGGGTACTGGAGATGACGCACTGAAAACGATTTTTCACTTTTTTGTTCAAATACCGCCGAGATGACGTGCCCCTCCATGTGATTTATGGCGGAGAGCGGTTTGTCCCATAGTGTCGCGAGTGCTTCCGCGGTGTTCACTCCCACCCACAGCGCCGGTTCAAGTCCAGGACCTGCGGTCACCGCGATATGATTGATGTCGGGGATGGCGTACTGTTCTCCAAAAGAGATGATTTGTTCGGCGAGCCCTTTTTCATGGGTACACATGTCTTGGACAGCTTTGTTTCGTTCACTTGTGTCATTTTTTATTCTGGTATTCTCAAGAATATTAGAATGCTTTCTGTCGTGTTGTATTTCTGTCAGGAGTCCTGCCTGTCGCAATGCTTCAGTAAGGAGTGGAATGATTTTTTCCGTATGCGCGCGCTTTGCCATTGCGGGGAACACCCCGCCGTACGCGGCGTGGAGATCGACTTGAGAGGCGAGTGCGTTGCCAAGGACGACGATGCTATCGCCACTGCACTCCAGCACTGACACTGCGGTTTCATCGCAACTGGTCTCAATAGAGAGGATTTTCATGACAGCACTATAGCAGGTGATTGCGTTTTTAAAAAGGTGTGGTAGGGTAATAAAAACTGTTTTCAATGAAGATTGAACAAAATCAAATAGGAAATCTATTGAGGCGCATACACAACAACACTAAGAACTCTGCTGTAATGTACCGCCACATCGCAATCACGGGGCCGTCGGGCTCTGGAAAAAGTAGCCTCATATGGAAGCATGAAAATTCGATCATGCGAGTCACTAAAGAGGTCTTTGATTTTTCGGTGTCGGGCACCAATCGGTTGCCTCGTAAAAACGAAATTCACGGGAAAGATTATTTTTTCTTCCCCTCTGAAGAATCATTCCTTTCGGAGCGATTCATTGAGGATAATCATTATGAAGGAAATAAAAGGTTGTACGGCACTCTTGTCTCGGAGGTTGAACGGATAGCAGTTCACCAAGGGAGACGGATATGTTTTGATGTAGATATTAACGGTGGTTTCTCTCTCAAAAGGATATTTAAGAGGGATTTGATCTTCGTGTTTCTCGATGTACCAATTCCAACATTGCGTTTGCGTCTAACAAAAAGGAGAGAGGAAACAGGTGAGACTGATGAACAGATCGAGAAAAGAATTATTGCCGCCGAAGCTGAAAAGCTGAGGGTGGCGAGAGGTGAAATATCACCTGATCTGATTCTTCCTTATGACAATGATGTCACTCCCGGTGAAGCGGTCAACCAGATACTTTTTTGCGCTGGTTTTGGATTAGGTCCCCCAATCAAATGAGGGGGATTTTTTATTGCTATACTTCCCATTATGGATACTCCAGCTGGCTGGACAGTCAAAGACGGGAAGTTGATGCGAAGCTATACGTTTGCAAGCTTCATGGAGGCGTTTTCGTTCATTTGCAACATCGGCACACTCGCCGAAGAACTCAATCACCACCCCGAGATCTGGAATAGCTACAACAAAGTGACGCTCACGCTTTTCACCCACGACGCCCACGCGCTTACCGACAAAGACTACGAACTCGCACAAAAGATAAACGAATTCTCAACTACCTCCTCGTCCTGATGACTACTGCTTCGGAAACGCTGTCGTGAGTTCGTTGGATTCATAAAAAAGTGCGCCAAGCTGACCGAACGTGTAGTCGGTACCGCCGAGCGTGATTATTGCACCAGCGACCTGGGGCGTTGCATTGGGCTTGGATTCATCAAATCCGATATTGAAAAGCGTGGTGATGGTTCCCGCAGAATCACTTATATCAAAGCCCGCGCGAGACCATTGACTCTCGATTTCTTTGATAAAGAGCGCGGTATAGAGATAGGAATAATAATGATCATGCGCGTCAGTGAGTCGGTCGTAGAGCACCTGATCGTGGTTATCCGATGGCTGATAGGCGATGAGTGCACTCATCCCGGGGCCGGGATAGAAATCACTGGTCGGATCATTTGCATATTGTTCGATGCGAATCGCGGTCTCCTGTTTGATGCCGGAAACACCGAGAGAAAATTTTGAAAGAGAAGAGAGGATTTTGAGCGGTTCAAAATATTTTTTGAAGCTCTCTCGGTTGTCAGTAAAGAAGCGCAGTTGTTCCGGTGCGGCGGCGGCGACGATCATGCGTGCGGTGACACCGGTCGCTTTCGATACACGATCGATCGTCGGCGCATCTTTTTGAAACGCGCTCCGGAGCACGCCCCACTCGACCGTGTCACTCCAGTTGCACTGCATGGCACCTTTTGGACAACTTGGGAGCAGAGTGACTTCCGGCGTGATGCCAAGGGAGGCGTTGCGCGTCGCGATGGACCCACGCACATCAAACAAGCCGAACTGCATGCCGATATAGACGAACGTAAAAACAACCCCGATGACGGCAAAGACATTGCGAGCGATGATGAACGCGTTGTTCCAAAATTGTTTCACCAACTCAGCGTACCCGATGAAAAAATTTTGGCAAGAGAGATATGGTATACCGCTTTCAGTTATTAAACGCAGTAACTGTGCTACAGTAGAGATGTATGACAACCCACACCAACGGCAGTGAAGGAAGTGAAGCACAAGAAATAGAAAACTGGCGCAACGAACACGGCAGTCCTGATTTCACTTACCTCCAATCGCTTGCCGCAGAGGACACTGTTGAGTCGATGAATAAGCTCAAATCTATCGCTGACGATTTGGATGTGGATTATCCATCTGAAATCTCGGCGCATGATTTGGTTGATAAAATTAGATCTGCTAGCGGAGAAAACGAAGACGGAAATCCCAACCAAACGAGCTAATGCATTTATTGTATCGGCTGTACTGAATTGATCATTACTTGTTCGCCATTTCGAGTATAGCCAAAACGTATTTTCCCTTGGATGTGACCATCTTCGTAGGTCGCGGTGCCTGTTTTTGTCGAAGGGTTTATATACACTGTCGTTGCGTACCACGATCCTCCGAGCACTGGCTTTTCAGGCGCAATGGTTTTGATATTGTCGCGGACGTATTGTTCGACAATTATCATGTCCTGTACTGATGCACAATCTGTTTGCCACATTTGAAATCCTGGCGTCAGGTTGTTTTCATTTTTGTATACATACGTTCCATCACCACGATCTACCATTTCACCAAACAATGCGACCGCACTTCCTTCACCAAATTCGATGTTCAACTGTTCTGTCATGTGCATTCCTTCGGCCAGAGAATTCCACCAAAGGTGTGCGATACGCCCCCCGATTGTTGGATCCATCGGACCAACAGTCCCGGTAAAAGTACCGACCTTGCTGTCTTTTTCTGCCGGTAGATTTCTATATTCACCGGTGACGTTCTCACCGAGGATGTTCATCTCCAAGAGTGCGCGATCCTGATAGCCATTTGACGTTTCTTTCACATATTGGTAACACATCGCAATGTGCTGTGGGGGAGTGACCAGAGTGCTCTGTTTTTTGTTTTTTACGACGAAAATGACGAATGCAACACAGATAATCAAACCAATAGTGAAGATAAGAGACTTTTTCACAGCGTCTTAAGCATAGCATGGTTGCATGTGTAATGTTCTACTTCGAAAGCGTCCTTTTGGTGATGTATTACTAACCTTTGCACGAACTTTTTTTGAACAAGAACACTAACGAATTCCGTCACGGCTCGGATTACCTCGCCGTTCCGCCCTTCGCCCCATCGCCTTTCATTCTTGTTTTGTTTGGCGGGGGGAATTCTTTT
>DASZSN010000029.1:0-9744 GCA_035548655.1 Minisyncoccota bacterium | reverse complement strand
GACGCGAGGCGGTGCCCAGACCTTTTGCGGGGCAAAAGAGTCGAGGGAGAGCCCCGTCACTCGCGCATCATCAAAAACATCCGGCAATATGCCGGGTGTTTTTGTATGACTGAAGCACGTGAAGCGTGCGTCGGGGCTCGAACGCCGGAGCGATTCCGCCGCAGGCGGACGCGAGGCGGTGCCCAGACCTTTTGCGGGGCAAAAGAGTCGAGGGAGAGCCCCGTCACTCGCGCATCATCAAAAACATCCGGCAATATGCCGGGTGTTTTTGTGTCCGGTTTGTAAAAAATAAAAGCCCTTGTTGGGGGCTTTGTACCTGTTTTGTTGAGACTGTCTTTTTTCTCCCGAGCCGGCAGATTTATTTGAATCCCCGGAGTACCCCGAGGAGAGATCGTTCCGCATCCAAAAAATCCAATAACACAGATGAGTATCAAAATTTTTCTCACGGGTTTTCTTCTTACTGTAGCACAGTTGTTGAAAAAGTGATGAAGAAATAAAAAATCGTTCCAGATTCTGGAACGATCGACTTATCTCCGGGGCAACAAAGGTTTTATTATTGTTATATAGAGTATCGAGTATAGTACTGTCACCACAATGATTAGTATCTGCAAGATTTTCCATACCATGAGTGGTGTAGGTACGATATATCCGATAGTCCAAAACTCTGCTCCACCAAGGAGCAAAAGAAAGACATTAGAAACTTTGTCCTTTACGATGAAGAACTCCTCATTTTTCATTGTTACTGATTTCTTCTATTGTAGCATCTTTTTCGCAGGACGTCAAAGTTGTACGCTTGTAAAAAACTAAAAATATGCTACAGTTGAAGCACTTTTTGCCGATGTAGCTCAGCCCCGACGCACCTTTGGTGGTCGGGGAGCCGACAAAACCGTCGGCTTTGGTGGCGAAATGACAGCATTTGTCTACATCTTAAAGAGTGATACCGGTAGATATTATATTGGAAGCACGAACGATCGTAACAGAAGAATGCGTCAACATAAATCAGGTCACACCCATTCAACAAAACGACTTGGAGTGCTAACCCTCGCTTTTTTACAAGAATATCCCAGTATAGAAGACGCAAGAAAAATTGAACGAAAAATCAAAAAACTAAAAAGAAAGGATTATGTTGAGAAAATAATCAAAGAAGGATATATTAGGATAACTTACTAAACAACGCCGATGTAGCTCAGTTGGTAGAGCACTCCCATGGTAAGGGAAAGGTCATCAGTTCAATTCTGATCATCGGCTCAAAAATAATAACTCCTCATGGAGGAGTTATTATTTTTGAGCAAGAGGATGGGAAAAGGGTCGGAAAAACGGGAGTTTTTCCGTGGTGGAGGCAGTGACCCGCCAATTGGCGGGGAACGTTGGAACCGCAAGGTTCCAAAGCGCAGTCCGCATACTGGCGGACGAGCAATCATCGGCTCCACACAAAAAAGAAGGAAAAGTTGCTCGTGGTAATTTTTTATGGTAAAAATGGTTTGAAATCCTATTTTTGTACAAGCTAAAAACAAATCCCCCATGGTTGTTCAAGAAGAATCCAACTTTGAGTGCACGTCGCGACTCAATGACCCGACTGCTATTGAAAAAACAGTTCTTAACTCAAAAAGAGCTAAGAAGCAGTATCAAAAAAGAAAAGAAGGTACCGATGGAATCGATACCGTGTGTGAAAAGTCGAGTGAAGAGAATGTAAGCGATCGCCTCAAAGACGCATACGACATGATGCGAGATGATTAGTTTAAAAGCCGACCCCGTAAGGTCGGCTTTGATTTTTTATTGTTTTTGTGCCATAATATCGTCTCCACCGCCCGCACTACGGGCGTTTGTATTTACGCCAAAGGCGCACAAGTATGGAAATTCGAAACATCGCCATCATTGCACACGTCGATCACGGCAAGACGACGCTCACCGACAAGATGCTCGCATTTTGCGGCGAGGTGCTTGATGGCGCGTCCATGGATTCCAATGCAATCGAACGAGAGCGCGGTATCACCATTTATGCGAAAAATACCGCTGTCTTTTATAAAGGAACCAAAATAAACATCGTCGATACTCCCGGTCACGCCGACTTTGGAAGCGAAGTCGAGCGTGTACTGCGGTCAATCGACTCGGTATTGCTCGTTGTCGATGCCCAAGAGGGTCCCATGCCGCAGACGCGATTTGTGCTGAAAAAATCCCTCGAACTCGGACTCAAGCCGATTGTGGTCATCAACAAAATAGACAAACCGGGGGCAAACTGCGCGCATACGCACGATGCGGTACTCGAACTGTTCCTCGAGCTTGGTGCCAGCGATGAACAGAGCGACTTTGCGACTGTCTATGCAATTGGCCGCGATGGAGTGGCCATGAAAGATCCGAACGATCCGCCAGCTGGCGGAGATCTCACGCCGCTCTTTGATACCATTCTCGAAAAAGTTCCTGTTGCGCCAAACGATACGACCAAGCCGTTTCGCATGCAACCGTTCAATCTCGCCTACGACAATTTTCTCGGTCGTCTCGCTGTCGGTCGTGTCTACGAAGGTGTCGCGAAAGTGGGGGACACGGTATATATAAAAACGCATGATGTAGCAACAGAAAACGTCCGCCAAGCAAAGATCATCAAACTCTTTACCTTTCACGGTTTTACGCGCGAAGAAGTGAGCGAAGCATGTGCGGGCGATATCGTCATGCTTGCGGGCATCCCCGATATTTTCATCGGTGAGACGATCACGACCAACCGAGATGCCGAATTGCTCCCCGCGATCACCATCGATGAGCCGACGATCGTGCTTGATTTTCTCGTCAACAACTCGCCGTTCGCCGGTCGCGAAGGAAAGTTCGTCACGAGCCGACAGATTCGCGAACGGCTTGAGCGCGAACTCGAAGTGAACGTCGGACTCAAAGTGGATTTTAGTCCCGATCCGAATCGTATCGCCGAAGGATTTAAAGTTTACGGTCGTGGAGAAATGCACATCGCCGTGCTTCTTGAAACCATGCGTCGTGAAGGATACGAGGTACAAGTGTCTCAACCGCACGTCATCATCAAAGAGATCGATGGTGTCACTTGCGAGCCGTTCGAGGAAGTAACCATTGATGTTCCGACCGAGTTTCAAGGGCCGGTTATCGAAAAGCTTGGTCAACGCGGATTTATCATGAAAGACATGAAAACGCATGGTGCGCACGCGCGCATGATATTTGAAGGGCCGACACGAGGACTCTTTGGATACCGAGGACAATTTTTAATCGATACAAAAGGAGAGGGCATCATGGCGAGTCGCGTCATCGGATTTCGACCGCATGCAGGCGAGATCACGCGCCGTCAGGTGGGGAGCATGATCTCGATGGAGACCGGCAAAGCGCTCGGTTATTCGCTGTGGAATCTCCAAGATCGTGGCATGCTCTATATCACGCCGGCAACGGAAGTCTACGAAGGGATGGTGATCGGCAACACATCAAAGGGGGAAGAGATGAGCGTCAACCCGACCAAAAACAAACAGCTCACCAATGTGCGCGCGAGCGGCTCTGATGAAGCGATCACGCTCGTCCCTGCATGGGAACTCTCAATCGAACGCGGACTTGAAGTCATGCAGGACGACGAATTTCTCGAAGTGACCTCAAAAAGCGTTCGATTGCGCAAGCAATATTTGACGGATATTGATCGAGCGAGAGCAAAGCGAAAATAAAAAAAGAGGCAAAAGCCTCCGTTATCTCGTTCGCGGGATGATTTTTGTACATTCATCGTATCTGTGAAATTCACGAGCAAGTTTTAAAAATCCATTTCCTGGATTACCTTTTCGATAGATCTCCAGTGTGTCATCAATCGTTGGGTTTCGTACGTCACGTTTTGTGAATCGGGAGCCGTATGCTTGCATTCCTGATATTTTTTCATTGAGTAGATCGGTACACTGAAACGCAAGTGTTACCACTTCGTGAAATGTAAGCGGGCGACCCGACTCAGAAAAATCATACGAATTTCTGAAAGGTGCCATGAACCAATCACTGACATCAACTGCATGCAGTACATACGGCGTTGAAGGTGTTTCCACGATATCGTAAAAATATTTCTCCTCCAAGAACCACGTGTTTGCATCGCGGCGTCCCAGATCGATGTGATCGAAAAGAGATTTGGTTGGAATACTATTACGGGGAACAACCAGTAGTTGGATAGTATCTTCATATGTCCTCGCTGTTTCATTTGTCATTTCTACAGAAATGGTGTCGATGGAAAATGTAGAAACTATTTTTTCAAGTTGCTGTGAAAGCGTACTCTTTCTCATAGTAGAATTTTTTGCAACATTACAATTTTTGAAGTAATATGTCAAATATTATGGTCCGCAAAAAACAACTCAAAGATTTTTGGAATGACGAATACAAAGACCCGGGGTATTTTGCGCTCTCGACAGTAGTGAGTGCTGATCTTGAGAAATGGACGCGATGGATGCAAAAACATTTTGGTCGTGATGTCTTTCGCCCCGGACTTACCGTGCTTGATCTTGGTACCGGGAACGGGCGCAATCTGTTGTATCTGTGCGAGCGGTTCGGTATGAACGGCATTGGATATGACATTTCCGAAGAGGGGATCAAACAAGCAAAGAGCGAAGCGGAAAGAAAAAAGCTGAAAGGGAAGGTGGTATTTGAAGTGCGGTCCATCAATGGCCCGCTCCCGCTTGCGGACGATTCGGTTGACATTGCACTCGACATGATGACATCGCATTTCCTCAAAGCCGATGAGCGTACCGCGTATCTCAAAGAATTGCTCCGGGTACTTACTCCGGACGGCTTTTTGTTTTTCAAATCTTTTTATGCTGAAGGTGATATGCATGCCAAAGAGCTCATCCGCGAACACAGTGCCGGAGAAAACAACGCCTACATTCATCCGAAAATGAACGTGTACGAATACGTGTGGACGGACGAGGCGATTGAGGAGTTTTTTGAGCCGCATTTTACCCTTCTCCACAAAGAGACGTCGCATCGCCATTTCAATCGCGGCAAACCCAACAAGCGTCGTTCAGTTGTCTGTTATTTCCAAAAGAAATGAAAAAAGCCGTTCCGTAAAGACGGACCGGCTTCAACGATTGCTTTATGAGAAAAATTTAGACCAGTATGTTCCTTTCCATACCATAGCATAGCAGTTCCAAAAACTCAAAAAGTACGATAGGATAGCGTATATCGCCACCTTAGAGCTCCCCGCCCGAACGACTGGTATCGTTCAGTCGGGCGGGAGTTGGTAGAGCACCATGTATTTCGTGTATGTTTTACAAAACAAGGAAGGTGCGTTTTATAAAGGGTTTACCAATAACTTAGAGAGACGATTTGCAGAGCACACCAGAGGTCAAACACAAACGACAAGAAAGATGTCTGGTTTAAAAATTGTTTATATTGAGAAATATATTACAATCGAGGAGGCCAGCAAAAGAGAGAAATATTTTAAATCCGCCGCCGGAAGAAGGTTTTTAAAAAAGAAACTATCGCCACCTTAGCTCAGTTGGTAGAGCACAGCTTTCGTAAAGCTGGGGTCCTCGGTTCAATCCCGAGAGGTGGCTCCATGGACAAAGAGACGGCACACGCGCGCATCACCGAGATAGAAACCGCCATGCAGGCGGCGGATTTTTGGACGAACAAGGCAAACGCACAAGCAATGATTCGCGAACTTCAGGAACTCAAAGACTCACTGCTCGGATTTGGCAAATACGACAAAGGGGCTGCGGTTGTGACGATATTTGCGGGTGCCGGCGGTGATGACGCAGAGGATTTTGCAGGGATGCTCTTGCGGATGTATATGAAGTACATCGAGCGCAAAGGGTGGCATATCAGCTTCCTCCATGAAAACAAAAATGATCACGGTGGCTACCGCAACGTGACGTTTGCGATTGATGGCAAGGCGGTGTACGGCACGCTCAAAAATGAATCAGGGGTGCATCGACTTGTACGCATCTCACCGTTCAATGCCAATGCCAAACGTCATACGTCATTTGCGATGGTAGAAGTGATTCCAGAATTTTCAAAATCAGATACGGATATAGTGGTCCCCGAGAGTGATATCGACGTTTCATTTGCGCGTGCGGGCGGACCCGGTGGACAAAATGTGAACAAACGCGAGACCGCAGTGCGTATGGTGCATATACCCACCGGCATCTCAGTGCACGTTGCCACCGAGCGCAGTCAGGAACAAAATCGCGAACGCGCACTCGATCTCATCAAAGGAAAACTGTACAAACTTCGCGAAGACGAACGCATTGCGAAAGAAAAAGGAATGTATATTTCAAAAACGACCGACATCGAATGGGGCAATCAGATTCGCTCTTATGTGTTGCACCCGTACAAGATGATCAAAGATCATCGCACCGGCGTCGAGACGAGCAATGTATCGCGCGTACTCGATGACGGGGACATCGACGCATTTATCGACGCAGAGCGTTCATTGTAAGAAGCGATGTGCTCCGTGGTATAATATCTATCCACATGATTCAGTTCGTCAATGTTTCAAAAGTATATCCAAACGGCGCAATCGCGCTCGAAGGAGTCAATCTCGAAATAAACAAAGAAGAGTTTGTCACCATTGTCGGTCTCTCCGGCGCGGGAAAGACGACACTCACCAAGCTCATCCTCGGAGAGGAAGAACCGACGGAAGGATCGGTCTTGTTTGAAAATCAAGATATCAGCACGTTTTCGATGGAAGAGCTCACCATGCTTCGCCGTCGCATCGGTACTGTGTTTCAGGAGTTTCGATTGCTCGCCAACAAAACCGCGTATGAGAACATCGCTTTTGCCATGGAAGCGGCAGGAAAAAGCGATGACGAAATCGTCTCGGACGTTCCCCACGTGCTCCAGCTTGTCGATCTCCAAGATCGCATGTACCACTTCCCGAGCCAGCTCTCCGGTGGAGAAAAACAGCGCCTCGCAATCGCGCGCGCCATCATCAACCAGCCGGAAGTGCTGATCGCGGATGAGCCGACGGGCAACCTCGACTCGGTGAGCACTGAAGAAGTCATTCACATTTTAAAAAAGATTAACGATCTCGGTACCACTGTCATTCTCGCCACGCACGATCAGCAGGTAATCCACGCGGTCAGCCAGCGTCTTGTCACCATGGAACGCGGTCGAGTGATCAGTGACGAGCAGAAGCATCACGGCAAGGGAAAATAGCGTATACTTTTCATTATATGTTTTGGGTCAATGTAAAACGAGTAACGAAATCAGGATGGACGAATTTTCGTCGCAATGGATTGGTGACGTATGCGTCAGTCCTCGTCACGACGATCACGCTCTCGGTGGTGACCGCGCTCTTTCTCTTTCAGGCGGTGTTGCACTCGATGTTAAACGGTTTGCAAAATCAAGTCGACGTTGCCGTGTACTTTACCGCGGATGCACCGGAAGAAAATATTTTGTCATTGCAAAAGACGTTGCAAGAACTTCCCGAAGTGCAAAGCGTCGACTATGTCTCCGCCGATCAGCAGGTACTTGATTTTCGCAACCGCCACGCCGATGACTATCTGACACTCCAAGCGCTCGACGAAGTGGGGAACAATCCGTTCGGCGGCAGTTTGCGCATCAAAGCAAAAGATCCGACCAAGTACGAATCCATCGTCAACGTTCTCGAAGGTGACAACCAGATCGCGCGCGACAACGCGGACATCATCGACCGCATCAACTACGCGCAAAACAAAGTCGTCATCGACAAGCTCAACTTTTTGGTCAGCAGTGTGCACCGTGTCGGTACTATCGCGACGCTCATCCTCTCACTCATCTCCATCATCATCATGTTCACCACCGTGCGTCTCACTATTTATATGGTACGCGACGAGATCGGGGTTATGCGGCTCGTGGGGGCAAGTGGGGGATATATCCGCATGCCGTTTATTGTAGAGGGGATGCTGTACGGCTTTTTCGCCTGGCTTGTCACGTTTGTGCTGTTTTTGCCGGTGACGTATCTTCTCGGGAGAAGTGCAACCAACCTTCTTGGAATGAACCTCTACTCGTACTATCTGAGTCATTTCCTCACCATCGGCGGCTTTGTGCTCATCGTTGGTCTCGTGCTCGGGTCACTGTCGAGCTATCTTGCAGTACGCAAATACCTCAATGTCTAGATCGTACACGCTTCGATTTGCACAGAAACATCTGCAGACCTGGCAGTATATAAAAACAGGCAAGAAAACAGTAGAAACACGCGCGGCGACCACAAAGTATCTGCCGATTCAAACGGGTGATACGCTCATCTTCTCCTGTGCGGGGAAAAAATTTGAGAAAAAAATAAAAAAAGTGACGCATGTCAAAACGATTGCCGCATTGATCAAAAAGTATCCTCCGGGTGTCATCAATCCGGGTACCACGACACTCAAAGAAATGGAGACGATGTACTATAGCTACCCGGGCTACAAAGAAAAGATCGCTACCTGCGGCATCCTCGCGTTTGAACTTGAATGACGGATTATTTTAAAGTATAGTGCGATGCGCACAATCTATTTTGCCAGATCGTCTAATGGTGGGAATGAAAAGTGAACTGCTTCACTTTTCATCCGGTTCTCTGAGAAAACGCTACTTCTTGTTTCCAAAGCTGCCAGATCGTCTAATGGTAGGACGCATCCCTCTGGAGGATGTTATCTTGGTTCGAGTCCAAGTCTGGCAGCTTTGGAAAGAAGGAAGCGTTAGGCCCTCTGGAGGATGTTATCTTGGTTCCCTCGGTCGTCACCTACGGATAAGACGAGTCCAAGTCTGGCAGCAAATAAATAAAAAAGAGAGTAGGTTTTTTCAACCAACTCTCAAAATTCTTATATTGCGTCTGCATAGCGCCAGTGGGTAGGGAATGGCCTTAACAGAGCGCAGTCCTCTATCTTGCCATCTTTGTAATAAAAAAATTTACCACCGGCAATACTCCCCCTGGGATCGTAGTAGCCACGCAATTCTTTTTCTCCTGATATGAGTACTATGTCCACACTCCACCCTTCGCCTCCAGGGTCTTTTTTGGTCGGCCTTTGGGCAACTGGATAAGTTTCAGGTTTGTCTGTCATGAACTTTATTTTTGATTTGCGACGATGATACAACTTCACGTTATTTTGTCAAACAAGTTCCACTTGTTCAAAGCCGAGTTTCTTCAGAGACGAATGGTATCGTCCCAGATCAAAGATTCTGAACGTGGTGAAAAATTGCCAAAAATAAAAATCCCCTTTAGGGATTTTAAGATACTTTAATTGCTTGAATTTCTGCCATCTTCTCACTGAGCGTTTGGTGAAAGCGTTTTTTCATAAGAAGAATCACCTCTTCTTTTTTTAGATGGCACGTGTCATCAATTGAGATTTGCCCCAGTAGGTCGATCGTCCCGGTGATACGAACACTGATGCTACTTTCAAAATCTGTCAGACTAAATTCCACAATATCGATATGGTTGATATTGATACAAAAGACACCGCCTCGCTCCAGATACATCCGGAGCTTGAAATACTCTGAACTGTCATCACCCATAAGGACTATATGTATGTTGCCATCATAGAGCAGCCCTCTAAACAGACCAGAACGATCAACTCGGCAGAGGATTTCTTCAACAAGCACTGGGACAATGGCTCTTTTCTTTTTCATCCACTCCGCCTTCCATGTGGGGAATTCTTTTTCAAGAATTGCCAGATCCTTTTTGTTTGAATCCCTGAAGTAAGGAGTTGCTTTGAGTTGATTGAGTGCCGATATTCCAACCACCTTACTCACCGCAACTCTTGCGTATCTATCAAAATCTGCAATGAGTCGTGTCCGGTCAAGTTCCCGCCGGGGAGCTGC
>DASZSN010000028.1:0-46138 GCA_035548655.1 Minisyncoccota bacterium | reverse complement strand
TAACGCCGATTTTCCCCGCATATTCAGGATCCATCGCGTGCTCGGCGTCGATGTAGGCACAAATGCCGCCCGTTTTTTGCGCTTCGGCGACGACATGGAGAGCGAGTGTCGTTTTTCCGGAAGACTCGGGTCCAAAGATCTCGATAATACGTCCGCGAGGAAGTCCACCGATACCAAGTGCAATATCAAGCCCGATAGAACCGGTCGGGATGGCGCTCACGCCCACTTTCGGCGCTTCGCCGAGCTTCATGATGGCGCCCTCGCCAAATTTTGTCTGAATGGATTTTATCGTTTCATCGATGGAACTGTTGTTTTCTTTCGGTGCTTTCGCCGGTTTTTTTGGCATACAAATTAAAATTATTGTTGATAAGTGGCGTTCGGTGTCTGAGCAATCGCTCCCGCGGATTCTCCTTCGAGCACCAGATGATAGAGACGAGTCTTTTCTTTGCCGAACTGATCACGAAGCGATACGGCAACCGTGTTGTAACCGGGAGAGAGGAGTACCGCATCGGCAAAGTTTCCTTCTCGGTCGAGTGCCACCGGTCGTCCGTTGATAAATACGTCACGCGCGCGTCCGGCATTGCCGCTTACCGGCAAAAATGCCGCCTGCACCGTCGCGCCATCTTTTGCGGTGTTTACCGAAAACGGTGTGCCAAAAATCGCGTCTTTCATGTTCGTAAACACCAGTGCAATCGCCGCACACGCAATCACTCCGAGAAGGAGTGCGGCAGATGACAGTGTTCTTTTCTTGAATGTGTATGGCATGGTTATGGTTCCATTACGTACAAAACTGTTCGTGATGATCTGTTGGAAAAAGTTTTTATGCTCATTGTGGCATCAATCATTGTTTTGTAGGTGATCCAAATCGTTTGCTACCTCATCGCTTGTGGGATTTTTTATTCCCTCGACGAGCACCTCGCGCGGTTTTGCGCCGTCGGCGCCTCCGATGACTCCGCGTTCTTCCAGCATGTCCATGAGCCGCGCGGCGCGCGCGTAGCCGACTTTAAGCTTGCGCTGGATATAGGAGGTGGAGGCTTTCCCGGCTTCGATTACGATCTGACGCGCCTCTTCGTAGAGTTCGTCATCGTCCCCATCGAGATCATCGCCAAACATGGCCTTTTCCGAGGAAATAGACCCCGCGAGCTCGATAGTATCGCGTTCGTCGCCTTTGAACTCGTCCTTGAGGTATTTTACCACGCTCTTGACCTCTTCTTCAGTGATAAAGGCGCTCTGGAGGCGCTCTGCCTGGTTGTCCCCAATAATGGCGAGCATGTCCCCGGCGCCGAGGAGTTTCTCTGCTCCGGCGGCATCCAGGATGGTTCGAGAGTCGATTTGCGTCGGTACACGTAGCGCGACACGAGCAGGGATGTTCGCCTTGATGAGTCCGGTGATGACGTTCACCTCCGGCCGTTGAGTGGAGAGAATGAGGTGGATACCTACCGCACGCGACATCTGGGCGAGGCGCACGATCGCACTTTCAAGCTCGCGTGGATACGCCTGCATGATGTCCGCAAGCTCGTCGATGATGATAACGATGTAGGGCATACGATCCGGTTCTTCGTCACTTGCACTGCGTACTTTTCCACTCTCGAGTTTCTTGTGATAGGAGCTGATATCGCGCGTAGATTCTGCTTCGAGGATGTCATAACGGCGGTTCATTTCCGTTGCCGCCCATTTGAGTGCGAGAATCGTCTTTTTCGGATCAGTGATTACGGGAGTGAGCAAGTGAGGGATACCGTTGTAGAGGGGAAGCTCGACGCGTTTCGGGTCGACGAAAATAAATCGCAGGTCGTCAGGACCGTGGTGATAGAGGAGTGACGTGATGATAGCGTGGATAGTGACTGATTTTCCTGAACCGGTCGTACCAGCGATGAGGAGGTGCGGCATGCTCGCGATACTTTTGATGACCGGTTTTCCGGAGATGTTTCTTCCGATCGCGCATAGAAGCGGCTTTGGATTTTGAGAAAAGTTTTGATCGGAGAGGAGAGAGGCGAGTCCGACGGTTGCTTTCGTTTTGTTCGGGATCTCGATACCGACGAGGGATTTGCCAGGGATCGGCGCTTCGATGCGTAGCGGATGGGCGGCAAGCGCGAGTGCGAGATCGTTTTGCAGTCCGACGATGCGGGAGAGTTTCATTCCTTCGGCCGGCTTGAGCGCGTAGCGAGTGACCGTCGGTCCGATCGTGACTTCATCCATTTCCACTTCGATACCAAAGTTTGCAAGTGTGCGGCGAATGATATTTGCGTTCGCCTTCACATCACCGACGTTTGCCTTGCCTCGATCGCTTTCAAGAAGCGACAGTGGGGGAGGGACATAGTCGCCGATATGCTTGCGTCGCTTCGGTTCACTGATCGAAAACTCGCCTGCGGTGCTGTCGTTGACCACGACTTCTTTTTCTTTTCCAGAGACAGCGGGGAGAGGCTCTTGCTCATCTTCTTGATAGTCGGTAAATACCTCTTCGTCCTCGAGCTCTTCGTTGTCTTTCCTTTTTCCAAACGATGAAAAGAAGTGAGCGATTCGTCTCCAGAGAGTCGCGAAAAAAGTAAAAATATTTGGCGATCGATCAAAAAAGATGATGAGCGCGCCGACGGTGATGAAAAGAAGGACAATCGTCCCAAAGAGGCGATCAAACGCCGAAAGAAGAGGAGATGCGACGCCTCGACCGATGATACCGCCGTGATAGTTGGTCCCCGTCGAAACAAGCCCAAGAAGAGCCAAAATGCCGATCGAGCCACTTATCCATTGCCGGCGAGTCGCTCCGAGTGTTCTCCTTCGAAGAATCAAAATACCGTATGTTACGAGGGTTGCCGGCACGATGATTGCGCCGATACCAAAGAGCCAATTGGCGATTCCTGCAAAGATACTCCCACCTGCACCGGCTCCTCCGAGCATGCCTGCAAGGGTGACAAGTCCGATAAGCAAAAGAATGAGCCCCCACACGGTACGGCCAGCGCTTTTCTTCTTCTGCAATCTCTTTTTTGCCATAGGAAAATAAGTGAAATGTCTCAGCAGTATATCACTTTTTTTGAAAAAAGATTGCAATATAAGGATAATTGCAACACAGGTGAATGTTTACAAGTACAACCTGTCCTTTATAATGGTGTCCGATAGTTGTGAAAGTAAAAGACAATCTTTTATAAGACACAACTCGCCACAATGCTCAAAATTGAATCACCAAAAGACTACAAAGATAATTCTAAAGGACAGAAGATAGCCGCTGCCCTCTACTTGGTGACCAGACATTTGTCAGAAAGCGACCCGCTTCGACTGGAGCTTCGATCCCTTGGAGTTGACCTTGTAAGCGCTTCACATGATGAAAAAGAGACAATAGGGGAAGAAATAAAAAACCTCCTTGAGGTTGGTGTTCTCGCCATGGTTCTATCAGAAAAGAATGCCCGGATTATCGAAGCCGAACTGAAGTACTATATAAAAGCGATTTCTCAAGAAGAGGAAAGTCTCTCGATGTTGTTCTCTCCGGACCAGAGCAATAAAGGACAGTATCTCCCGAGACCAGTCCCTATAAAGGACATGTCTTTTATAAATACAAAAGGACATCTCTCTACCAATAAAGGACAAAATAAAAGCGTCGATGAAAAGAGAACAAAGAGAAAAAGCGATATACTTTCTTTCATCAATCGAAGGAAATCATCAAATGTAAAGGACATTGCACTACTGTTTCCTGGCGTCAGTGAAAAGACAATCCAACGCGAGCTTGGCGCGCTTGTCCAGGAGGGAAAGGTACGACGAGTTGGTGACAGACGCTGGAGTATCTATCTGCCTGTTGAAATACCCGGATCGTCCTTGTAATAAAGGCGTATTGTCCATCGTCATGTGTGAAGTGGTCCAAACCACCTTTTTTGCACTGAATCGATGAACATCGTATACTGTGCAAATTCCACAATACAAACATTGGCTCTTTTGGGGGCCGTGTGGTATTATGGTGGAAGTCTCATTGTTTAAAAACAATGGACCAGCGTGGTGGGACCACGCGAAATGGTCGTTGAAAACAACATAGCGACAGATACTGTTTTTAACAGTGTTTTTTAGTTATTAGTTCTCGACGGCCATTATTCCCTCACCTACTTTGTCATTAGCGCAAACGATGATGACAGTGTAGGTGGGGGACGATATCGGCCCTGTCGACACAACAGATGGCGATAGTTTCTATCCTTGTCTGTATTGCTTTGATGAAGTGCGATAAAGACGCTTCGTTGAAAGCACCATCGCGTACCGTAGTTTTGTCGAACTACATCTATATAGTACGCATGCATTAAAAACGATAAAAAAATATGACTATTAGTAAGAAATTTTTCGTAGGCGCACTCGTGCTTGCTTTCGCGGTTTTCGCGGCAAAAGCTGATGCAGCCTATGTGCACACAGTAACTTTGAAGCAGGGTTCAACCGGCGCACAAGTTACTTCACTCCAGATGACCCTCAACACGACTTCGTGTAAGGTTGGTTCTGGACTTGCAACCGGTTACTTTGGTTCTTTGACCAAGGCAGCCGTTATGTGCTACCAGTCCTCTCACGGTCTCACTGCAGACGGCGTTGTTGGTCCTATGACCGGCGCAAAGCTTGCAATGGAAACCGGTAGTACGACTTCAACCGGCACTGGCACAGCTACCTGCCCGGCAGGATACGTATGTACCCCGACTAGTGGCGGAAGCACCTCTACCGGTCTTTCCGGTGGCGCAGGTGATGTCACTATCACCAACACCACCTCCGGAACAGAGAACACCGTAGCGGAAGGTGACACCAATATCAAAGTCCTCGCTTTCAAAGTGAAAGCAACAGGTTCCGATGTTGCAGTTACTTCTGCAAAAGTTGAACTCTGGAACGACGGTACCGCAACGAGCTCAGAGCGTCTCGATCGATATCTTGACAGCGTGAGCGTATGGCAAGGTTCGACGAAGGTTGGATCAGCTGATCAGTCTGACTTTACTCGCTCAGCGGGAAGTTCAGATGACAACACCGATCTTTACACCGGTACGATCAGCCTCTCAAACGCAGTCGTAGATAAGGATCAGACCTCAACGTTCTACGTTGCAGTTACTGCAAAGGATTCGATTGACACCGATGATCAAGATGCAAACTGGGTTGCCCAAATCGCTTCAGTTCGCTTCAACGATGCAACAGGAGCAATCCTCACCGGTGATACAGGTGATGTTGATACTCAGACCTTTAGTTTTGAGTCCGCATCTGCAAATGATGACCTCTCTGTGACGGCATCAACCTCGAACCCGCAGTCAACGAACTTCATCGTGAAGGAAAACAGCACATCAGACAACTACTTGGTGCAATCATTCAAGCTCAAGAGTGGTACTGATGCAAATGATGTTCAAATCGATGAAATCCCAGTTGTCCTTACTATCGACGATGCGTCAAACACTGCTTCGTCTGATTCACCGGATGACATCATTGATTCAGTACAGCTCAAGATCGATGGCAACACCTACGATTCTGACAGTAATACTGACAGTGTTACCAACGGTGATGGTACGGCTACTTACACCTTTGCGTTTGATGACAATGAGGTGGTAGTACCGGGCGATGACAGCGTTCAAGTGGATGTGTACGTCAAGTACAACAACCAGAGCGGCAATTACGGTGCTGGTACGACTATCGTGTCGTCCGTTACCGGATCTGCTGTCACTGCTGAAAGCGTTTCAAATGGAGATGCTGTGACTGTCACCGGTTCGTCTACTTCAAAGACGCACTCGTTGTCACTCAATGCTCCGTCAATCTCGCTTGTTGGAACTCCTTCGCTTACCTCGTTCTTCCAGAGCGATACAGCGACTGACATCTACCTTGCGAAGTTTGTCTTTAACGTAAATGCAGGAGATGACGACATTTACCTCAACAGCAATCCGTTGGTAAATGATGCTACCTTCCCGTCGACCGCAGCAATCAGCTACACGGTTACCGGAGGTGCAACAGTCAACTCTGTAACACTTGATCCTCAAGACAGCAGTCTTGTTGACAACAGCACCGACTACCTCATTACCTCAGGCTCGACCGAGCAGTTCACACTCTCGTTCTACCTCCAGGGTAATGATTCATCTGACAAAGTTGCAATCGACGGCTTCAGCTACGGCTTGAATGACACCGATCGCGACCTCTCTGTCACGAGCGGTCTGTCCAACTTCCACACCTCGACTGTATACCTTGGAGAATAAGGAACAGTTCGGTGAATCTAGACACATAGTCTAGAGGAAACAAAAAACCACCCCCGCGAAAGCGGTGCGGTGGTTTTTTGTTTTTCCGTTTGGTACTATTCGAAGCATACAATGAAAAAGTTTATTATCTACTGCCTTCTCCTTGTTTCCGTGGTGCCACTCGCTTTTGATAAAGGGGTGTTTGCTCCCAGTGCCGGTGAAAGCTTCGTATTTATGACACTTGTCGTTGTTGCTGTCGTTGCAACTACGGTTGGTTACATCACAGACCACTCATTTCGAACATCGATGGTGGAAGGGGTGCTTCGGTTACGAAAACATTCAATAGCGATTTTTCTCGGGGTATTTACCGCGATTTTTGGTATCAGCACACTCTTTGCATTTGATCGATACGGTGCACTGTGGGGGAATGTCGATCGAAACGGAGGATTTGCAGTATTGCTTTTCCTTTTCGTATTTTTCTTCCTCACATCACTTTTGTTCGAAAAAAAGGAATGGTATATCTTTTTTAAAATCACTCTTCTTGTATCACTTGTTGTACTTATCAAGGAGTATGCACAAGTGGCTGCGGGTATTGACCGACCATACTCATTGATCGGCAACCCGTCATTTCTTGCAGGATACCTTTTGTTCACACTCTTCTGTTCGATTGTCGTCTTTGGAGACACGCGACGTCTTTTGTGGAAATTGCTCAGCGTGCTTATGTTTGTCGGAAGTATTGGGGGTATTGTCCTTTCGCAGACCAGAGGAACAATGCTCGGACTCGGCATTGGGCTCTTCATCTCCTTTTTGTTTGCGGCATTCCGTGGTAAGGCAATGTATGTTGGAAGAATGCAAGTCCGACTACTTGCGATTATCTCCCTTTCTCTCATTGGGCTTTTCTCAATCATCTATTTCTCAACCCGCACAAGCAACTTTTGGCAATCAATCCCGGGCTTTTCGCGAGCGACACTTGTTCAAAACAAAGATATTGCAACAATAAAATCACGTGAAATTGTTTGGAAAATATCGTTACATTCGCTGTCACCTTCTCAGGAGGGTATAAAAAAACTACTTATCGGCTGGGGACCTGAAAATTTTGTCCTTGCGTTCAGCAAGCATTATGATCCGGGCATTTATAGCTATGACCCCACTATTTTCGATCGATCACACAATAAACTCGTTGACATACTGGTCACAACGGGGATCCTCGGACTTTTGGCGTATGGCGGGCTTTGGGTTTCATTTGCCCGTAGCATTTCTCGTATCAAATCATTTTGGCCGACTGCGGGGGCGCTCTTTTTCTCCATTGCGTACCTGATACACCTCATGTTTCTTTTCGATGCGCCAGTGACATGGATTGCCTTTTATGCAGTACTCTCCTTTATGATACTGTTTTCAGACGTCAAAGCACCACCACCGGCAACGGCGCGATCGGTGAGCAACGCGACAATGATTGGATTGGTGCTTTTTTCAGGGTTTCTTTTGTTTGCGTTTGTTGACAACTTTTTTCCCGGATATATGGGGATGAGGCGATATGTCTCATTAGTATCAGGACATACTGCCACTGACGCAGTAACAAAGATTGATCGTATATTCAAACATCATACTTATGCCGAAGGCAACACCATCAACAATTTTCTTGATAGTGCGGCGAACGGCTATAACCAACATCGAAACGATGTTCAGCTCACGCTTCTTAATAAAGCGATTGATGTCGGAACAGCGTATCTTGCGTGGCGTCCAAAGGATTATCGCATTGGCGTACAACTCGCCGATGCGCTTAATGCAAAGGGGGATACGCAATCTCTCCAAGAATCACAAGCAGACGTGCGGACACTCATCTCATGGAATCCCTTGTACCCCGGATATCACTATCTCCTCGCGCTTTCACTGGCATATCAAAAAAAATATGACGCGGCGATTGCCGAAGTGAGCGATCTCATACACAGCGGTGTTCATGTCACCAAGGACTACTATTACTATGGCACCGTTTTGTACCTTGCCGGTCCGACTCATTACCAAGAGGCGCTTGATGCATTTGAAACGGCGTTCAATGAAACACCGAGCCTCTTTTCCAACAATGTGCAAGGAAACGAACACGCCTATCTTGCGTTTCTACAGTTCTTTTATCATACGCGAAATAAAGATACGATTAACCGCATTGCAAATCGTCTTATCGAAAACAACTATTCCAATAGTAGTTCGCTTCAATCACTTCTGCAATATATCAATAAAAATGTATGGCCGGTTGTCGAATTTAATTGATATATCGAGGTAACTATGTCACACTGTTTCAAATTTGAAATACCGTCTCGAACAGATATGAGAATTGCCCAAAACAAAAGCTTTGAAAAATATTTGACCGCTATGAATAAGTAATAAGTTACATATCCAGACGGTATAAAACAAAACACTCGCACTCACTTTTTTAACGTGAAAATGAATCGATCAACACTGACAATTGGAATACTCGAAAAATGCGGCATTCCTCTTTCCGCATCGGTACTTGATGCGGGATGTGGCAACGGAGAAACACTGAAGCTCTTGAAAGAACGGGGATATACTCATCTTTTTGGATTAGATACCGATCCGATTCATGTTGCGCATACGAAGTCTGTTGTTGATATTCCGGTGGTGGAGACTGATATTCTCTCGGCTTCTTTTGCCGATTCTTTCGATGTTATTCTTTTGCTTGATGTTTTAGAGCATGTCACACGAGGTACAGAACAACTAGTTCTCGATAAACTCTGTTCCATGCTTTCCAAAAATGGAGTGCTTATTATTTCAGTTCCGTATCGTGGTTGGGCGGCGCTTTTTGACCCTGCAAATCTAAAAAAGGTATTCACCGCCAATACAACCGCTCCTTGGCATCGACACTATTCTTTCAGGCGTATTCGTACATATCTTGTGGGGCATCCGCTTGTCGCGTATGAACGACGAGGTATTGGTCTTTCGCAACTTGCACGACTAGTGACTGCTCCATTACGACGTATTCCGTCATTGCGTTCACCGATACTTTCAAAGATTGCTCGCATTGGTGGATATGATTACTCACTCTCTGCGGGACCGTTTTCATATCACCTCATGGTTGCTATTCGTAAGTGACGATGTGCTATCTGGGCGCGTTTCTAATAGACAATATGGTTTCATACAATAAAATTCTATCGCATCCGATTGTGAAAAATGCCACATGGCTAATGGCTGGTGAAGTGTTTTCCCGAGCGGTGAAATTGGGTATCGTCATCTATTTAGCCCGACTGATCGGTCCGGCACGGTATGGATCATTTGCGTTCGCGCTTTCTTTTGTCTCTATTTTTGTAATTATTGCTGACGGAGGGCTTTCATCTATCGTGACAAAACACCATGCACGCGGAACGTTACCACCGAAAGAAATTGCTGATGTTATTGGATTGAAACTGTTTCTTTCCCTTGTCGCATTTTGTGTCATCGCGCTCGCCAGCTTTACCGTTAATGATCCTACCGGAGAGATGCGAAGGCTGATCCTTGTTCTTGGAGGGTTTACAATCATCCAAAACTTTGCCGATATCTTTGACGCATTCTTTCGTTCGATTCAAAAAATGCGTTATGAAGCAACCCTTCAAATTATCGAAACGATCAGTACCGCTGCGTTTGTCTGGCTGTTTCTCTCAATCACTCCAGCAGCGCTCTCTGCGGCGTACGGCTATATGATAGGTGTTCTCGTCGCAATCTGTATCAGCGGATTCGTATTTCAAAAAACGGTGGCACCTGTTTCTTTTTCATTCAATAAAAAAATATGGACGTTTCTTTTAAAAGAGTCATGGCCACTTGCATTTGTCGCTTTTTTCTCGATTATCTACAACAATATTGACACAGTGATGATGGGGTATTTGAAGCAAATAACGCAAGTGGGATGGTATGAAGCGGGTGTAAAAATCGGATTGATTGCTGTTCTCCCTTCCGCGCTATTAGTTCGTAGTACGTTTCCGTTATTGAGCAAGGCGGCACATGAAGTAAATGGTCGGCTAGAACAGATCATGACAAAGCTGGTTTCATCAATAACTCTTTTTGCAATCCCCATTGCGGTAGGTGGTATCGTCGTTGCTCGATCGCTGATGACATTTCTCTACGGAGCGGCATATGGCGGCGGAGTCGCGGCGTTGCGCATTACAGTGATTTCTTTTTGTATCAATGCATTGATTAGCGCGTTTATTTTTCTCTCTGTTTCTCTCAATCAACAAAAGATGGTCTTGAAAGTGTCACTACTGGGGGCGCTGGTCAATATCGCACTCAATATTGTATTAATCCCACACTTTAGTCTCTATGGTGCTGCTCTATCGACATTGATCACGATGGTGTTCATGCTTGTGACATACATTGTGGTGATACGAAGAAAAAAAATCAATCTCTATGGAAGGGTAATCGTTTCCAACATTGCCTGCGCGTGCGCTAGTGCTGCAGTGATGGTGGGAATGCTCGTGTTGTGCATGCGGTTGCATTTGTCAATCATTGCAGTTATTTTGTGTGGAGGAGTTATCTATGGAGCTGTCGTTTACTGGTTGCAACGAACGCTTTTTTCTCGTTATGGCATCATATAAAAAACATTTGATTGTTATTGCTCCTGCCGCCCCCGCAGAAGATGGAATTCGTTACTATGTTGAATTCCTCACTCGCGCGCTTTCTACGGCCTTCCCAGATATACACTTGTCAATACTTCCGTGGAACTATTTACGGTATCGTTCTCGTTTCTTTGCTCCGATAAAAATCATTGTGTTAAAGGGCATCCGTCTTTTACGCGCTGATATTGTTCATATTCACTATGTTCCTTCCCTATATTTGTATCATTTGCTCCCGATACTTTTATTTGCTCGCGTGACAGGAACAAGGGTTGTTTTAACCATACACGAGGCGAAAAATAACGGACCGTTGCGGTTGATACTCGACGCTCTTGCGCGGATGCATTATTGTCTCGCCAGTCATCTTATTGTACATTCGATGTACCACAAGCATCTGCTTTCTCTCCGACAACAGAAAAAAACAACGGTCATCCGTCATGGCGTTTCTTCTGCCATCTCCATACAGCCATCGCCACGCTCGCCAAAAGTGATTTTTTCCTTCCTCCAAATCGGTTTCATTGCTCCATGGAAAGGATGTGATAGTGCCATTAGAGCGATTGAAATATTGCGTGACCAAGGAGTACGTGCTCGGCTTCATATCGTAGGGAAAATCTACAATCGAAACTACTATGATGGACTCATGCGTCTGGTGAGGGAAAAACACCTCGAAGCTATCGTATCCATCGAAGGAGCATTCATTTCTGACAAGAAGTACGAGACGTTTTTTCAGGTCGCTGATGCAGTACTTTTGCCGTATCGTCGTGTTACCATGTCTGGTATATTGAGCGCAGCGATTGCTGCTGGTACGCCGACAATCATGACGGCACTTGAGCCATTTGTTGAATATACGCAATCACAAGGAATATATGTTCCCCCGAATGACCCTGTCGCACTTGCTACTGCCATGAAGTGCCTTATCACCGATCGTCATCTCTATGATCGGCAACGGCAACTAATGGAGACACTTCGTGAACAATATTCATGGAAGAATGTGGCGCAACAAACAAATGCTGTGTATCAATCACTCTATGAATAGCCACCCACAATTTTCAATCATCATCGTAACATTTAATCGACCGACACTTATCAAGCAAGTGCTTGCTAATCTTGTGTCACTAGATGTGCAAAGCCCGCGGTTTGAAGTGGTGGTGGTAAATGACGGAGGTGAAAAAGAAACCGAGGCAATTATCAGATCATACGAACAAGCGCTTTCCATCCGTTACATCGCTTCATCTTCTCGTCTCAATTCTTCCGTTGCGCGCAATAAAGCAATTGATCAAGCACAAGGAACGCATCTGATCTTTTTGGACGATGATGTACTGCTCAGCCGTGATTTTCTCATGAATGTTTCAAAGTACGTCGAACACTACGATGTATTTTCTTGTCGTATTGAGAGACATCGGCCAATACGTTCGTCCTCATTTGCAAGATTTTTTTCATGGATCACTCCGGGCGCTATCTTCCCACTGCTTGGGTATTTGTCGGGAGGGTTTGACATTGTTTACTCCCATCCAAAGCGTGTACATCATCTTCCTGGTTGTATGATGGTTGTTAAAAGAAGTTGTTGCGCAACGGTGCGGTTTGACCCGACCCTTGGAATGGGGAATGGGTATCTCGATGATGCTGATTTCAGCCTATCCGTTGAGCGGGAAAATAAAGTGCAACTCTGGTATATTTCGTCGTTTTCTCTTGTCCATCTTCAGGCATCCGCCGGGGGGAATCGTGAGCACGATCGATGTCGTTGGTATTTTTTTTATCTCACGCACAAGTTTTATTTTTTTAAAAAACACTTCTTACCCTTGTACCACGTGCCGATCATCATTTTTTCGTTTTTTGAAACTAGTATTCGATCAATCATATGGCGGGAAAATTTATTCGGTAGTTTTATAGAGGCATTGCGGTATGAAATACAATAAAAGTCCAATAAAAAAAGTTTTTATCTGGCAGGGAGGATGGCGCGGTGGTGCTGAGCAGGTGCTTCTCGGTATCGCGCACTACCTGCAAGGAAGGGGAGTTTCAGTGACGATAGGACTTTTTCGTGATCAGGTGCCCAATGATAGTTTGTTCCACTATAGCTCTGTTCCGCGCGTACTCCCAAAAAAGTTCGTAGCATTCAACAATCTTATTGCACCACTTTTTTTTCGTAGAGATATCCGAGATGTCGATCTTGTGATTTCGCATAGCATTGGGTTATATGGAGCGGCGTTTCAAAAACTCGTTTATCGAGAACCCGCTGATCTTGATTGCATGCGAGCGTCACTCCGAACTGTGTCCATGTTTTTGTACACACCCATCTATTGGTACACTCGTATTGTTCTGAAAAAAATTGCCTTTATCGTTTCGGCTTCGCGAAAGGCGGATGCATTTTTTGATCGACATAATAGTAAAAAATATATTGCAAGTACTAACTTCATTACATCTCCAACTGTGCCGCTACAAAAGACATATACCCCGGAAAAAGAACCTTTTACAGTGGTCTGGATCGGACGCGATGATCGTATCAAACAACTGCAATGGGTGACGAATGCAGTGCGTGCAATCGCTCATAAGGGAACATCAATTCAACTTGAGATATTTGGCGTTGATGGCAACAGCGATTCCATCATCACATACCATGGTTGGAAGGACCGCGATGTTGTATTGTCATATATGCGCGACCATGCGCATGTGTTTGTGCTTTCATCACGATTCGAGGCAAGTCCGTTGTCGTTACTTGAGGCACTTTCTGCTGGTATTCCTTCGATCGTACATCTCCCTGCCTGTCCACGAGAATTGGAGGAGTCAGTAACAATTTTTTCTGACGCAGAAGGACTCATCATCGCACTTGAACAATGCATGAAAGAGTATTTACCCATACGTGCCCGTGCATGCCAACAGGCAGTGGATATTGCTCGCCTTTATGAAATGAACGTTGTGCTCGACAGAGAATTCCTTGCACTTGCGCATCATCTAGCAATGAAGGATGTCTCGTACACCCGAGAAAATAAAAGGGAAGTGATACCATGGTAGTTTGAGCGTCTTGAATACATACCAGCGAGCTCGTGTTGTGTTAAGGAGTCGTTTTATCGCACTTCGGGATTTTGTGAGATTTGTCTCATGTATTCGGTATGACACCAGACATTCAGGAATGTTCGCTACTTCCCATTTCTTCATTACGTGTACATACACTTCCCATTCAAAACCGGGAATAAATCGCTGCGAATATGGCGACACGCCGTTTGTAAAAAGCGCTTCTTTGCGGAACATTACCGAGCTGTGCACGAATGGATTGTATCGAATGATGACACGCCTGATATCGCGATGCGTTGTCGGCGCGGTGATGACATTACCAGTGGGAGTTCCCGATGCGTCTATGACGGAAGCAAACGAGCCAACCATACCCACTTTCGGGTGGTGCTCCAAAAAATGAACTTGTTTTTCAATCCTTTGCGCACATGAGATATCGTCGGCATCATGAATGGCAATGTATGCTCCTGTCGCATTATCAAGGGCGCGATGAAGTGCCGGTATCCTTCCAATATGATTTTCTCGGTACAGGTGAATGCGAGGATCTTCTCTTTGTAATGCCTCGAAACGATCCGCTGTCCCATCGGTTGAACCGTCATCGACGACAATCGCTTCCCAGCGTTGCTCTGTTTGTGAACGAAGACCTTTATAGAGATCGGACACGTATTTTTCAACATTTCGTGCCGTCACGATGATGCTCACGAGGGGTGGGGTATCCATGGTATAGTTTCGCTATCCCTATGGTAATGCAGACAAAAGAGATATGCAAAAGGATGTATTTTCTCGGTGTATCGCTTTCCGACTGGCTCAAGAAAGAATTTGGTCAACACGGATTTTCTTCGAGAACATTCTATGGAGAAGCGTATGCGGCGACACTCTGGTCGTATCTTGGTGAATCGGCACTTTCCACAAAGGCTCTTGCCGCGATGGAGGAAAAGAAAAGAGAGTATCAAGAAGTCAAAGACCACAACGAGTTCATTCTTTACGCTCATTACCTTATCAACGGAGCGATTCAGGAGAACATACCACTGCTTCGTGCAATACGACAAAAGCCGACAAATTGGATACTGCTGAGACTTTTATTGCGTATCATCACCGCTTCTGGTGTGCGTCGAAATGCGCTTATCTTCATTGCCGTGCTTGTAGTTCGTATAAATCGGCTCAAAGGCGGTCTGCTTCTCGATCGGCGCCTCGGGCGTATGATCCTAAAGGACAGACGTGAGGCTTACCGGTCAGATCAATATCATGCCTTTATGCTTGTTATGCTTGCTGATCTGTGGAATGTGACAAAAAAGAATTTTTTCAAAAAAGTTTTTTTTGACGGGCTCTTTTTTGTAATGGAATCTTATAAAAAAAACGGTGAGGTTATTGCTGTCGGTCGCGGGAAAAAACAACTCTTCGGATACGCAGCACTCATCTATGCATTTTCTGTCGGCTATGCGTATTCAAGCGACGAACGGTATCTTCGGATGCTTGACCATATTCTTGCGTTCATCGAAGCCCATCATCGAGCGGATGGTATGCCACTTCCACTTGTCCTTGTCGACGGTGAAGAGAAACAGTATTGGGAGTCATACAATAATTACTATGACTACGCGCCATTTGCTGGAGCGTTGTTTTTACGGAGTCATCGACTCATTTGCAATAAATGAGCAAGACGAGTCAATGCTGAGAATCGTTGATCGTGCTACTTCTCCAAGCGGGTATGCGGAAAAGGGAAAGAGATAATAGAAAAGTTTCTCAATAAATGTCCACGGTCGTTTTCGTTCTCCTTGATATAACAACTTATTTTTAATGAATGTCGGAATGATGCGCTGGATGAATGGAGGAAGGGCTTTGTTATACCAGCGACTGTTGTATTTCACCACCACCTGATTTTTCGTTGCTCGTATCGGAAGTAGTCGTATATGCACAATCCATCGAGTCGGTTCGTCTCGAACATAAATAAACGGCTGAAATCCTTCTCCACTCCACCCGTGCAATTGGATGCAGACTTCTCCCTTTGGACCAAAAAGTTTCACTTGGTGATTGGCGTGGTACTGGTAATAAACATTTACCCCTCGATGTTCTATTGTGACATCCCCGATTTGTGCAGTGGTAAACATTTCTTTTGGAAACACATACCGTGAGACAAAATCAAGCAGAGAACCATCACTTGTTACGGTGAGCAGTTGTTTTCGGTGGAGTGTTAAATTGTGAATACTGTTCGTCATATCCAGCACGCCGCGAATTTGATGTAGCTCAACATCAAGCACTGAGTGTTCGGTGTTATGACCAATGACATGTTCGACACAAACAGCGCGTACCGCCTGACTGTTTTTTTCTAATGTAAAAAATGAAACATCATCACTAAACTCAACGCCGACAACAATTGGGAGTGTGATTCCATCACCCCAATCAAGATCGACGACGGCTTTATTCATTCGCAGTGTTGTCATAGGCTATTGATCTCAACGATGGTTTCAGGAGCAAATACGCTCATAGGGAAGAAATGCTTTTTGATCCAGCTTTTCCACGTACGTCGGCGTGGAACGATTGTTGCGTTTTTTCCATATAAACAAGCGAGATGCGCAATAAACGTATCAAAAGAGATTACCGCCACAACTGTAGAGTCAGCAATACGTTCAATGAGTTCCATAAGAGAAAGTTTTCCACGCAGGTCGCTATCAATAAATAACGGAGCGCTGGTACATGCCTCTTTGGCACTTCCGACATAGACACAATGAGCCATGTGTTCCTTCTTCTGTTCTTGTGCGATGTTGTGTAAATGTTTTCGTTGTTTGGCAATCCCTAAAAAGCCGGAGGCAACAAAATCGTTAAAAATAATGCAGTTAGTATGTTTGCTGGCAAATGATGTATTTGCATGCAGAGGAAAAGTAGGAAGCTTCCAGAGATCGGTACTAAGTGGTTGAATTGGGTCTTTTTTTACCTCTTTAAAAATACGACAGACTTCGGAATGGATAAAATCTCCAATACGAAGATCGCCGAGTGATTTATAATTTAGACACAGGGCAGATGCTTGGGGAAATGATCGAGTGGTTTGCCAGAACAATTCTTTTTTTGTAATAATTAAAACACCAGGGAGTTTCTCAACGTCTGTTGAGGTTGTCACTCTGATTCCCAATCTATCAAAAAGTGGCGCGAGTGGCGTTGGTCCAACAATTGCGGTATCGATGCCCGATTGAATTAATGCGCGCATTGTCCCCAAGTGAAATAATTGATCCCCAAGGTGCATGAGTCGATTGTCAAATGCAAATCGAACGGCGACAATGTTTCCTGGAAATTCTCCTCTGCGCAGTTCATAGCTGCCACTTTGTGTGAGGCTGACGCGTTTTGAAAAAAAAGCAACTACCCAACTGAGAATGACATGCTTCACTTTATAGGCGTAATAGGGAACGGTATTCATTGATGCGTAAAAATAATCTGCACAGTCTTTAATGTGATACCAAGATTGAGTAACGGATTTCTCTTGAGCAAATAAAAGAGATCGTACTCAAACTTTTCTTTTGCATCATCGATGTTTCGTGCATAGCGAAACTTGATTTGCGCCCAGCCGGTAAACCCGGGCTTTACCGTGTGGCGAAGGAAATAATAGGGGATGGCTTTCTCGAGTTCATGGACGAACTCTGGCCGTTCCGGTCGTGGGCCGATGAGTGCGATATCGCCTTTTAAAATATTTATCATCTGTGGCACTTCATCGAGGTGTGTCTTGCGTAAGATGCGTCCCACACGAGTCACGCGCGGATCTTTTTTGTCTGCCCACTGTGCGCCATTTATCTCAGCGTTTTTTACCATCGTTCGTAGTTTGTAGAGTAGAAATTGTTTGCCATTTTTTCCGACACGTTTTTGACGAATAAAAATGGGTCTCCCATCTTCGATGAGTATTGCGCAGATTGCAAGAATCAAAAAGGGAGAAGAGAGAGCAATAACGATGAGCGCGATGATAATCTCGAAGGATCGTCCAATGAATCGATAAGTAAGCATATTTTTCCTAGTAAGTACCTCTACCGCTTTTTCGTCATCCATCAACGTGATTGGTATCTTTCCCAAAAGCGCTTCATATGCCTCAAACAACGAAAAAATCTCACAGTCTTTTTCTCTTGAAACATAGAACAATCCTTCGAGGTCGACATTGTGGGCGATTAATATATCGATTGACGGTATGTCAGTGGCATCCGTATATTTTTTCTGAACGTGGATGACTTTCCCTATATGCGGATTTTTTTTCATATCTGTAAGTAGGTGATCAACCGCGGGACCTTCCCCGATCACCGCTATCCGCTGGACAAATCGTGAAGAGAAGAGCGTATAGTACAATCGTCGCCAAAAAACTAAGAGAACAAATGCAATAACAGCAACAATCGCCAAATTTGTCTTTGGTGTTATCCCGTTATATGCCGAAATATAAAATACTAAAACACTCGCAAGGGAAGCGGTGACGATGGCGATCGCAAGTAAACCGATATTACGAGGGTTTGGATTCACTAGACGCAAGTTGTAGAGGTCAAAAATAAAAAAAATTATCAGCCATAACACAAATAGAAAAAGAAAAATTTTTACTTGCAATACGACGACTGCTCGTTGCGCATTGAAATCAAAACGAATTGCAAGCATAAGAAAAAGGGAGAGTGCGAGCGCAATCACATCCCCTAAAAAAAGCACCGTTGTTCGGTCTTTAGTCACGATTTTATTATATAACAATTTTTAAATATGTAAATATTTTCCTGTGATACACTAGCCGGTATGGAAAATAATAACAGCAATCCCAATGGCACGCCGTCAAACGTGCCGAACCCCACTAGCAGTAAGAAAAACCTTATTATTTCAGGAGCGATCGTCCTTGTCGTCCTCATCCTTTTGGTTGTGGTTCCACACCTTCGAAAGGGTGGCGATACCAAGACGACTTCCGATCAAATGACAGACAAAACGGAGAGTACCACCGACAGCACCACGGCTTCGTCGGCAAGCCCGCTCTCTCGCGCTGATGCTCTTGCCGCCTATGCTGACAAGATGATTCAGGCAAATGACAACTGTCAGATGACCCCGACCAAACAAGCACAACTGAAAGGAACGACCATCATGGTGGATAACAACACCGACACGCCGCACAAGATCACCATCGGTCCAAAGACCTATACCGTCGGCGCGCATCACTACACGCTCTCGTGGCTCAACCTTGACCCCGGGACGCTCATGGTGACCTGCGATGGCACTGACACTGGTGCGACGATCGTCGTACAGTAGTTCTCGTTGTATCGATTGTTTCCGCAAATCCGCCACATGATAGTGGCGGATTTGTATTGACGAAATAAAATCCTCTGCTAAGATGATGCTTGTGTAGATCAAAGACAGCGGGTCGCAGACCCCGAGCGCAAGCGAGGGGCGCATAAAGAGAACCTGCCGAGGTCGAAACTCTCTACACAGTCGCAAAGGGCGACAAGTTGAAAGTTTGTAAAGTTCATCAAGTTATCAAGCTAACACACGTAGTATTGGTGACTTTTACTTTATAAACTGTATAAACTTTATAAACTTGATAACTAACTATAATGGCAATTTCAAAAGAGAAAAAAGGACAGATTGTCGCTTCTTTTTCTGATATTCTCAAAGGCGCTGAAACCGTGGTGTTCGTCCAATTCAAAGGACTCACCGTCAAAGCGGCAAACGCGCTTCGTCGCAAGCTCACCGGTGCCGGCGTTGGCTACAAAGTAGGGAAGAAAACACTTCTCACCCGCGTACTCAATGAACGTGGCTATAAGGGCGAGCTCCCGGAGCTTTCCGGTGAAATCGCAATCGCGTATGGCACGGATCAAATCGCGCCTGCTCGCGAAGTGTACGAATTTCAAAAGACCAACAAAGACATGCTCGCAATCGCCGGCGGAATCTTTGAAGGAGAATACAAAACAAAAGAAGCGATGCTCTCCATCGCAACCATCCCATCACGCGAGGTACTGCTCTCACAATTGGCGTATCTCCTCAAGAGTCCGATACAGCGACTCGCGATTGCCGTGAATGAGATAGCAAAACAGAAAAGCGCGTAATGTCGAATGCGTTTTCTATCAACTACTTACTAGTAACCACCAACTAATTATTATGAAATTTGATTCATTTTTAACCGAGCTCGAAGGTGCATCAGTGCTTGAGCTCAATGAACTCGTAAAAGCAATCGAAGAAAAATTCGGCGTTTCCGCCGCCGCGGTCGCCGCGGCTCCGGCCGCTGGTGCCGCCGCAGGCGGTGCTGAGGAAGCAAAAGATTCCTTCACAGTTGTTCTCGCGAGCGCCGGCGAACAAAAAATCGCCGTCATGAAAGTCGTCAAAGAAGTACTCGGCCTCGGACTCAAAGAAGCCAAGGATCTCGTTGACGCCGCACCGTCCACCCTCAAAGAGGGAATGAAAAAGGACGAAGCCGAAGCCTTCAAGAAAGGCATCGAAGAAGCGGGCGGAAAAGTAGAGCTAAAGTAATACATCTTACTTTAAAAAACACACTCCATCTGGAGTGTGTTTTTTGGTTTAATCAAATCAGTAGATAGATTGACAAATTAAATTCAAGTGGTACTGTAGTTGAAAACCATTTTTTTCACTCTCAAAAAAAATAACACATGAACATTAAAAAAAGTCTTGTTGGTATCGCACTGTTCTGTGTGGTAACCATGGCGCCGGCTTCGAAAGTTTCGGCGCAGAACTGCGTCGAACAACAAAGTTTAACCGTCACAAAGTATGACCTTGGTGGCGGGAGCTTTCTTGCCATCCTTGACCTCAAGTGGGAATCAAAAGGGTGGAATCAAAAACAGGTTGTGTTTACCGGCCCCTACGGAACGGTAAGTTACGATGCGACTACCTCCGGCGAGGGGACGTTTGCCGTGACGTATTCAACCCCCATCACTATTACCATCACCGCAACTTCAGGTGGCAGGGATGGAATGAAATTTGTTTGTTTTAAAGAAGTATGGCGTTCTTCCGGGTTTGACCATCGAAGGTGTAAACCGTAAAAATGCAGATTTCGCCTATTGTAAAAGCCGTATCGGACAACTCCGACACGGTTTTTTTCTTGTCACAAGAGCGCCAAGAATTCTATAATCGACAGTAGCTATGAAAGAAAGTCTCGATATTTTGGGCAAGTTATTGGGTGGCGTGGCGCGAGTCAAGGTGATGCGACTCTTCCTTCTGAACCCGACGCAAGGGTTTGAAGCAACCGATGTCGCACTGCGTTCGCGTGTCGGCTCCGGTGTTGCGCGGCGCGTAGTACTTCAGCTTGCAAGCGTGGGGCTCATCCACAAGCATTCATTTATCAAAGAGATTGAAAACAAGCGTACCGGAAAAACGAAAAAGAAACGCACCAGCGGCTGGTTCCTCAATGGGGACTTTCCGTATATCAGCGAACTTCGCCAACTGCTCGTAGAAGGGGACTTTTTCAAACATGCTGATCTGGTCAAACGATTTCGCTCCGCAGGACGCATCCATCTCTTTGTCGTCTCCGGTATTTTTATCGGACACTCAGGCAATCGACTCGATATGCTCATCGTCGGTGACCATCTCCGCCGTTCGGTCATTCAGAAAGCGGTTTCAATACTCGAAAGTGAACTTGGCCGCGAGCTTGCCTATGCAGTCTTTGACACCAATGACTTCAAGTATCGCGTCTCCATGTATGACAAACTCATCCGAGACGTGTTCGACTATCCGCACGAACGACTCATTGCCTCAAAGGATTTTTCTTCGTTTGTACTACCAAACACTGTCTAAGGGATCCTTTTGCACCCCTCAACATCATCAAAAGCCTCAAAAATAGGCTGATTGAGTTTTCCCCCTTGATAAATCAAGGTCGATTGCCATCTCAAGGGGGTGGAGGTATACTTAGGGGGTACTGAGGGGGTCCCCCTGCAGTAGCGTAATTTTATTAAATAGCTTTTCAATACCGACGCATTCGCGTACATTACTATGCTTATTCAAACGTGGAGTCAGGTCTTTCTTGTGTCACTACAAGGCCTCTGGTACGGATTCATCCAGACAGTGCCAAAGATCTTGCTTGCAATCATTATCTTTATTATCGGCTGGATCGTTGCAGTAACGATCGCCAAGCTCATCGTTGCCGGCGTTGACGCGCTCAAACTCGACAAACTCTTTCGTGGTGCGGCAACCGATGAAGCACTTGCTCGAGCAGGATGGAAACTACACATCGGTGGCGTTATCGGCTGGCTCGTAAAGTGGCTCATCATCCTTGGCTTCTTTATGGCCTCGGTCAACATCCTCGGTCTCGATCAAGTGAGCGCATTCCTCAAGGAAATCGTGCTCTACATCCCCAACGTTATCATTGCTGTCCTCGTTCTTGTTGCCGGTACCGTGCTTGCTGATTTCGTTCGAAAGATCGTTTCAGGATCTGCAATGGTGGCAAACGTTCGTTCGGCTCGCATGATCGGTTCAATCGCCTACTACGCGATTTGGATCATCGCCATTGTTACAGCACTCGATAAGCTCGGCATCTTTGGCTACTTTGGTCAGATCCTCTTTACCGGTCTCGTGCTCATGCTCGCGATCGCATTTGGTCTCGCCTTTGGTCTCGGTGGAAAAGATACTGCTGGCCGCTGGGTCAGTCGCGTCTCCGAAGAACTCTCGTCACGAAAATAAACACCCGCGCCCTTGGCGCACTAAAGGCTATCCTCTGCAAAACAGCGCTGGAATACTCCAGCGCTGTTCTTGTTGTGGATCTTTGTTGACAGCTTTTTTGGGCTCGTATATAATGACCCCGCCTATGATTACTAACGAAACATTCACTCCCCAAGCGGCATAACCAGCTCGTTGTTGGCATGTGCCGCCGAAAGGCGGTTTTTTCGTCCAGATCAATCAATAGGTGTTTTTTGAAAACTATATGCTGCCCTTCGTATTGTTGAATGCGCCAGCGTTCAAGAAATCTCGCCACCCGGTGGGATTGCAGGTAGGAGAGGCAGAGAAGAGCCGATCGTTTGTCAGCGGTGATAAATGAGCGGCTTACCCTCTCGCTCAAAATCTGAGTGAGAGGATGAAAATGATTTCTAGATTTCCTAATAGGAAATTTAAATAAGAGCATATGGCGGATGCCTTGGCTTTACATGGCGATGAAGGACGCGGGAGGCGGCGATACGCTTCGGGGAGGTGCCTAACAACCTTTGATCCGGAGATGTCCGAATGAGGAAACTCCATCGAGCAAACCTCGATGACCCACCCACATAAGTGGGGTGTGGTGCGAACCCAGGGAAGTGAAACATCTCAGTACCTGGAGGAAAAGAAAACAATGTCCCGCCCTCTCTCTCCGTAAATAAATCGTTGATACTATTTCTATGTACATTCAATGGTTTATTTGTTGGGACAGAGGGCGGGGCACATTCCTTAAGTAGCGGCGAGCGAAAGAGGAGAAGCCCAAACCTGAGCATCACAGAGAGCGTGATGCAATAATCAAATTTCAATAATCAATAATCAACGAGCGCGACTCGTTTGGTTAGTGGTGCTTGATGATTGGTTATTATCACGCTTTGCGTGATGCTTGGGGGTTGTAAGAGGACGACGTCAATTTATTGAGAAAAGTTACAAAGAAATTGTATAGAGGAAGGTGTTGGAAACCACCATCATAGAGGGTGATAATCCCGTACTTGAAATGCAATTTCCTTTTCTGTCGTTTTTCTTGAGTACTTCCGGACACGAATAGCCGGGAGGAATCTGCCAGAACTAACTGGTAAGGCTACATACAAGGTAAAGACCGATAGTGAACTAGTACCGTGAGGGAAAGGTGAAAAGTACTCCGAAAGGAGGGTGAAATAGAACTGAAACCATATGCTTACAAGGAGTCGGAGCGGGCATCACACAGGGTGTGATGCAAGTCTCAAGTTTTCAAGTTGTCACGTTATATAGAGAGTGCGATTATTTTCGACTCACTTTCAACGCGATGACTTTTGACTTGGTACTTGGCATTGCGCATTGCGTGATGTCCGTCACGGCGTGCCTATTGAAGAATGAGCCAACGAGTTTATGTATGCTGCAAGGCAAAGCGGGCAACCGCAAAGCCGTAGGGAAACCGAGCGTGAATAGCGCGTTTAGTAGTATGCATAAGACCCGAAGCCAGGTGAGCTACCCATGAGCAGGGTGAAGGAGTTCGAAAGATCTCTGGAGGCCCGAACCGGTATGTCGTACAACGCATTCGGATGACTTGTGGGTTGGAGTGAAAAGCTTATCGAACCTGGTAATAGCTGGTTCTCTCCGAAATAGCTTTAGGGTTAGCGTTATGTGATCCTCTTGGGGGTAGAGCACTGGAAGGTTTAGACAGGGAGCAATCTCGCTACACCTATCAAACTCCGAATACCAAGCGTTATAACATAGCAGTTAGTCTACGGGGGCTAAGCTCCGTCAGACAAAAGGGAAACAGCCCAGATCTCAAGTTAAGGTCCCTAAATATATACTAAGTGCGTCTTAAGGAGGTGAGATTTCTCCGACAATGAGGAAGTTGGCTTAGAAGCAGCCATCTTTTAAAGAAAGCGTAACAGCTCACTCATCGAGAGATCTCGCGCCGCAGATAATCGGGGCTAAGTATATTACCGAAACTGAGGGCTTGCGGATTTCATAAAGGAACAAAATAAAGCAGACTTGTTCCTTTTACCTGCACTATGCAGCTGACACTGGATAAATAACAGTAACGATGTGTCATGCTTGCATAGGTGCAGGTACCAAATATATTGAGAAGGAAACTTCTCTCCTTTATGAAATTCACAAGCGGTAGGAGAGTATTCCACTCTTGCTGTGAAGGCAAAGGCGTGAGCCATGCTGGAGCGTGTGGAAGTAAGAATGTTGGCACAAGTAACCGCAAGGAGGGTGCAATTCCCTCCCGCCGAAAGATCAAGGTTTCCTGGGCAATGGCAATCATCCCAGGGTTAGTCGGGGCCTAAGGTAATGGCAAACGCCGTAACCGATGGACAGATGGTTAATATTCCATCACCCCTTTCATATTTGATGGAGCGACGAAGTGTAGTAGCATGAGCCACTTATTGGATTGTGGTGCGTGTCTCGAGCAGGGAAGGCAGGTAAATCCGTTTTCCTCACTTTAATGTGAACTGTCAGTGACGCGTCGAAGTTGTGGTACGCCACGATGAAGTCATGTGAGCACGCTTCCGAGAAAAACTTCTAAAGCCAGTATGAGAGAGCCCGTACCGCAAACCGACACAGGTGATCAGGTCGAGAAGACCAAGGCGAACGAGTGAGAGATCCCCAAGGAACTCGGCAAACAAGCAGCCGTACCCTCGGTATAAGGCTTCCCCGCCCTCTATCCTCGCAAATACATCAATACAACGTTTATCGTCTGATGACCTTAAGCGCGTAGAACTGATGTATTTGTTGGGAAAGAGGGCGGGGCGCAGCGAAAGTATTCCTGGCAACTGTTTACCAAAAACACAGCTCCCTGCGAACTCGTAAGAGGATGTATAGGGGGTGACACCTGACCGATGCCAGAAGGTTAACTAACGGCGGTGATGCGGAGCAATCCGCATTGCTGACTGTTACAAGCCCTGGTGAATGTCGGCCGTAACTATAGACATGACCGTTGTAGTTACGCAAATAAATCTTGCTATATGCTGGAAACTCTGGTCCGCCTCTGGTGGAAAAAAAGTATTCTGTATTACTCACTTCACGTCGATGAAGCAGTGACAATATACAGACGCAGACAATCAGCAGGAAAGATTTCTACTGTCTTAAATAAAAAATGGAAAATTGGCTCAAAAATATAGATCCAAAAGATGGATATTATATTGCTGGTTTTACCGATGGAGAAGGAAGTTTTAACCTTTCCATCAAAAAAAGAATTGATTACAAAGAAGAATGGAAAATTACTGCTTCATTCAATATTTCTCAAAAAGATCGAGTGATTCTTTCATGGATTAAAAAAATCTTTGGATGCGGCACTCTTCGCGAGAGAAGTGATGGAGTAGTCTATTATGAAGTCACTAACAGTACTTCATTATATGAAAAAGTTATTCCTTTTTTCGAACGATTTCACTTCATTTCTGCAAGAAAAAAGAAAAATTTTTCAATTTTCAAACAGATTGTTGTTCGAATGTATAACAAAGAACATCTTAGTCCATCAGGATTACAAGGAGTTCTCAAACTTCGAGAAACACTCAATGAAGGAAAAGGAAGAAAAAGAAAGTATTCATTAAAAGACGTCATAAAAAAGTAGAAAAATCCTCAGAGACTATACGCAAGACACTTCAAGACGAAATTGGAACGTCGACTGTCGAAGAAGTGAAGATATAGTCCGACCTCTCTGGCGACAGAGAGTTAACACAATACATATTTGGTAAATAATTGACACACATCAGTACACATTTGAACAAGCTACCACGCAATGAACGGTCCTAAGGTAGCGAAATTCCTTGTCGGGTAAGTTCCGACGCGCACGAATGGTGTAATGACTGGGAAACTGTCTCGGGGATTTGCTCGGTGAAAATACAATACCGGTGAAGATGCCGGTTACCTGCAGTTAGACGAAAAGACCCCGGAAGCTTTACTACAGCTTGGTATTGGGTATGTTCGTGTACTACGTAGCATAGGAGGGAGACTTTGAAGTGAACCTTTTGGGGTTCATGGAGTCGCCAGTGAAATACCTCTTTGTACTTGGGCATATCCTAACCGGCGCGGCAAAAACGCGCCGAGACAGTTCCTGGCGGGTAGTTTTACTGGGGCGGTATCCTCCAAAAGAGTAACGGAGGAGTTCAAAGGTTCTCTAGGCGCGAATGGAAACCGTGCCGATAGTGCAATGGCATAAGAGAGCTTGACTGTAAGACGGCCATGTCGAGCAGGTGCGAAAGCAGAACATAGTGAACCGACGGTCCGCATTAGATGCGGCCGAAGATTAACGGATAGAAGCTACTCCGGGGATAACAGGCTAGTTCCGCCTAAGCGTCCATAGCGACGGCGGAGTTCGGCACCTCGATGTCGGCTCACCTTATCCCGGGGCTGGAGAAGGTCCCAAGGGTTTGGCTGTTCGCCAATTAAAAAGGTACGCGAGCTGGGTTCAGACCGTAAGTTAGTTATAAAGTTGAAAGTTGAAAGTTTGTAAAGTTAGTTGCGTTTGCAATTTTCTTGATAACTTTTAACTTGATAACTTTTGACTTTCTTGCCGTCTGAGTCCCGAGAGATAAACAAGGAGTATAAAAAATTATAAACAGGTTTACTGTTTTAGTCTTTTCGTCGAAGACAATCAAGATGATTTCAAGTCATTTTGATTGAAAGATATATCCGCTGATGAGGCGGGTACAGAGAACCATCCAATTACGGCGGTCGCTGTTGGTGACAACAGATGACATGCTCAACTAATATCGGAAGAGACCAATCCTATGCTATATTTGTTGCATTAGGGGTTAATTCCGAGGGAACTACTATGAGCCATGAAGGTGAAAATGTTCAAAATGAACGACAGGAAATATTGCAAAAGATGAAAGCAAACTTTAAAAGAATTAAAGATATGCTCAATCAGATTGGCAAGCCTGATTTCAACGATCTAGCTCTTAGAAAACAACTTGAAATATTCAAAGAAAACAGAGAACTTATTACTGACGAAGAACTAAAAACTTTTGGTACTTCTGAAGAAATAGAATCTGTAGACAATGCATTGAAAGCTGTTTAATTTAGACCCGTAGAGACTAACTGTTGAGCCCCACGCTTTGCGTGAGTTGAAAGTTTTCAAGTTATCAGGTTATCAAGTACGAGGCACTTTGTTTCTACTTTGTAACTTTACAAACTTGATGAACTTGATAACTCCCGAACGAAGTGAGGGTGAAGTTATAGTCCATTCCATACAGCAATGTGTGAAAAGAAGCGTAAGACAGGTTGGTCTCCTATCTACTGCAGGCGTTGATACTTGAGAAGATTCGTTTCTAGTACGAGAGGACCGAAATGAACGAACCTCTGGTCTATGGGCTCTGTCGCCAGACGGACCGCCCAGTAGCTATGTTCGGCATGGATAAACGCTGAAAGCATCTAAGCGTGAAGCCAGCTTCAAGATAAGGTATCGTTGAGGGTCGTGAGAGATGATCACGTTGATAGGCACCAGGTGTACGCGTAGTAATACGTTCAGCCGAGGTGTACTAATTGCCCGATTCCTATTAGGAAATCTGGAAATCATTTGAAACGTTTACAACTAGAATCTTTTGTTCTGGTGCTTTGTCGTAAGGGAAATACCTCTTCCCATTCCGAACAGAGAAGTCAAGCCTTATTGAACCGATGATAGTCCGCAAGGGCGAAAGTAGGTAGGTGCCAGAACAAAGGATTTTATTTTTTTAGCGCAAAATCCGCCGAAGGGCGGATTTTGCTATACTAAGCGGATGTCATGGTCATCTCGCAGACAGCTTCTCTACTTTTTTTACTTCCTCGTCATCATTGCGGTGATCGTCGGGCTTTTTGTACACAAAACAACGACGACGGTGCCGACCTGTTTCGACCATAAACAAAATGGCGCTGAAACCGGAGTCGACTGCGGCGGCGGATGTCAGCAGTATTGCCCCGATCAGCTTCCCGATCCGAAAGTCCGTTGGAGCCGCATCTTCACGGTCGCTCCCGGTGTTGTGCACGCGATTGCGTATATCGAACATAGCAACCCCGGCGCCGCATCTCGCGCGGCATCGTATGAGTTCAAACTCTACGATGACAAAAACAATCTCGTCGCGACTCGCGATGGGACGACGTTCATCGGACCGTTTGGTCGCACTGCGATCGTCGAAACGTTGATTTCGGTCGGCAATACAAATCCCGTCACCGTGCAATTTTCTTTCACGCAACCGGTACCATGGGAAAAGATTCCCTCATCATTTTCGAGCGTCGTCATCAAAACCGATCGACAGCTTCTCGAGTCCATACCGCAGGGAACGCGTCTTACGGTGACACTCGAAAACCAATCACGGTTTGCATTTGCCGACATGGATATCGTCGCTATTCTCTACGACAAGGACGACAATGCGATTGCTGTTTCAAAATCATTCCTCGCGTCACTCGACGCGCAGGGAAATGCGACGGTTTATTTCACTTGGCCGCAAGAGTTCAAAGACCAGACCGCACGCGTCGAAGTGATTCCACGATTCAATCCGTTTAACGCGCAAGCACTATGATACGGCGCATCACCGGAGGAATTGACTGGGTGCTTGTCGGATCAATCATCCCGATTGCACTTGCCGGGCTTGCGACGATGACGAGCTTCGCCGGCCCGTCGACGACCTTTCATCGCCAGTTGTTGTGGCTTGCGGTCGGGTTTCTTTTGATGTTTTTGATTGCGCATATAGACGTTCGTTTCTTGCGTGACTCGCGCTACATCATGCTCGCGTACGGACTTTCGCTTACGCTTCTTATCTTGGTGCTTGTCGCGGGAAAAACGGTCAAAGGATCCAGAAGCTGGTTTGGATTGGGATGGTTCTCATTTCAACCCACCGATATCGTCAAACTACTCGCCATCATCATGCTCGCAAAATACTTTTGGCGACGGCACGTTGAGATTGCCCGCATTCGCCACTTGCTCATCTCCGCACTCTACATCGCGCTTCCGGTCGGACTCATTCTCTTACAGCCGGACTTTGGCTCCGCGATGGTCTTTGTCGCACTGTGGCTCGGGATGGCACTTGTTGCCGGCATTTCGAAACGGCATATGCTCCTTGTTTTTGGTATCGGCGCGATGATATTTGCATTCTCGTGGGGATTTTTGTTCAAGCCGTATCAAAAGGATCGTATTATCAACTTTATCAATCCCGCCGCGGACATTCGCGGATCTGGATACAATGCATACCAGTCGATGATCGCGGTGGGAAGCGGCGGTGTGTTTGGAAAGGGATTTGGATACGGGACGCAAAGTCGTCTCAACTATCTTCCCGAATACCAAACCGACTTTATCTTTGCCGCGTTTGCCGAAGAGTGGGGACTGTTCGGGGCAGTGCTCGTACTTGCGAGCTTCGGAGTGCTCTTGTGGCGCATCATGCTTCATGCCAAGCGCGGCGCTTCAAACTTTGAGACGCTCTTTTGTGTGGGATTTGTCATACTTTTGCTCGGGCACATCGCGGTCAACATCGGGATGAATCTTGGTGTTATGCCGGTTGCGGGCATTCCATTGCCGTTTATGAGCTATGGCGGCTCACATCTCCTCGGCGAATTCATCGGATTGGGTATCGTGCTTGCTATGGCGCGTTATGAGCGCGCGACTCATCCGGATGACATACATAACGAATTTCTCGGATACGCATAATCATGAATACTGCCATTTTTTATTTTTTCAATACGCTCGCGGGACGCTCATCAGCACTTGATCGGTGCGGTGTCTTTATTACAAACTACGCACTCTATATTGTCGGTGCGATACTCATGTATTATTTGTTTATCTATGCGCCGCGACACGCATCGTCTCCTCGGAGCATGTTAGAGCGCGATGGGGAAGCGGTGCGCGTGCTTGTGTCGACGTTTCTCGCGTGGGCGGCAACGTACGTTCTCAAGGTGCTTACTCCTGCACCGAGACCGTTTGTGACCCTCGATCACGTGCATCAGCTGGTGCACGCCGCGGCGTTCGAATCATTTCCGTCAGGTCACGCGACCGTTGCAATGGCGATGGCGACCGCGGTGTTTTTCTATCACCGTCGATTGGGGTGGTGGCTCATTGTGTATGCGCTTCTTGTCGGCATATCGCGGATCTATGTCGGGGTGCACTATCCATCGGACGTGCTTGCGGGGTGGGCGCTCGGATTTCTCGTTTCAAGGTTCATTCACGTGATTTTTTCAAAAAAATTTTCCAACGTGGCGTAATGACAATACCCTTGCATTAAAAGGGAAAAACGGCTAGAATTGCCTCTACCGAACACATATCTCTATGCGGAAACGACACATCACTGCCATTATTGTCCTGGTTCTCGGTAGTATCCTCTCCTACGGTGTTTTTCGCTCACAACAAGCGAATGCGCCGACATGGCTTGCCAATCATCCGTTCCATCTGGGGCTCGATCTCTCCGGTGGAAGCCATCTGTTGTACAACGCGGATGTCAGTCAGCTTCCGGCCGGTCAAGTGACGGATTCTATGAACGCACTTCGCGATGTTATCGAACGACGCATCAATCTCTTTGGTGTCGCTGAACCGACCGTGCAGGTGGAAACGAGTAGTTTGAGCGGAACCAAACAGCACCGTCTCTCGATCGAGCTTCCCGGTATCACCGATATTACGAAAGCGATTGCGATGATCGGACAAACGCCGTTCCTTGAGTTTCGAACGCAGTCGGCAAAACCGCAGCCGCAGACAGCAACCGTCGATAAAAACGGCCAGGTACAACTCAATGCCAACCTGGGCGACTCGTTCGTACCGACACAACTTACCGGAAAATATCTCAAACATGCGACACTTGAATTCAACCCGAGTACCGGAGAACCGGTAGTGTCACTGCAGTTCAATGACGAAGGAACAAAACTCTTCGCGCAAATCACCAAAGACAACGTCGGAAAAGTGGTCGCCATTTATCTCGACGGACAAGTGATCTCCGCCCCGGTGGTGCGGGAAGCGATTACCGGTGGCCAAGCGCAGATCTCCGGAAACTTCACCCCCGATGAAGCAAAGACACTTGTCGGCCGCCTCAACTCCGGCGCGCTTCCGGTACCGATCTCGCTCGCCTCAACGCAAACGATCGGCGCAGTGCTTGGCGCCTCCGCGGTGCACGCCGGTGTCAAAGCGGCGGTGGTCGGATTTCTCATCATCGCGTTGTTCCTCATTCTCTGGTATCGTCTCCCCGGATTTGTTTCGGTGATTGCGCTTGCGATCTATGGTGCTATCACGCTTACGCTCTACAAACTCATTCCGGTGACACTCACCGCCGCAGGTATCGCCGGATTTATCATCTCAATCGGAATGGCGGTCGACGCGAACATTCTCATTTTTGAACGAACACGCGAGGAGCGTGCACGCGGCCGAAAGACGACGGAGGCGATCGAGACGGGGTTTGATCGCGCGTGGACGTCGATTCGGGATGCCAACATCGGGAGCATCATCATCGCGATTATTTTGTTCTGGTTCGGTACCTCACTGATCAAAGGATTTGCGCTTACGTTTGGACTCGGTGTCTTTATCAGTCTGCTCTCCGCGATCACTATCACACGCGTCTTGTTGCGCGCGCTCCCTACATTTGAAGGCAAAAGGGCGGGGAGGATACTTTTTAGTAGCGGATTTTCCAGAAATCAAAGAGCAAAATAACGATCAATCATGTTTGTCATCAAATACAAAAAATTATTTATCGGCATCTCAGTCACGTTGGTGGCGCTTGCGATTGTTTCTATTGCAATCTTTCATTTGAAACTCGGCATTGATTTTACCGGCGGAAGCGCGCTTGAGCTTTCATTTACCGGCACTCGACCGGAGATCACCACCATTCAAAAAGACCTCGTCAGCGCGGGCTTTACCGGCGCGCTCGTTCAGCCGACCGGAGAGAATGGCGTTTCAATAAAAACGCGCGACCTCACCGACACAGAACGTGCCTCTGTCATTGATGCGGTGTCAGAAAAGGGGAAATATCCCGCCACACAAACGAGCTTTACCTCCATCGGTCCATCGGTTGGAGCGGAGCTCAAGCACAAGGCCATCGTCTCTATCGTCCTTGTGTTGGTTGCCATTATTTTCTTTGTGGCGTATGCGTTTCGAAAGGTGTCAAAGCCGGTTTCGTCATGGAAGTACGCCTTTGCGGTGATTCTCGCGCTTATCCACGATGTTGTCATTCCATCCGGCGCGTTCGCATTGCTCGCGCACTTTCTTGGTGCCGAAGTCGATACGCTTTTTATCGTCGCACTGCTCACGACGCTCGCGCTTTCGATTGCGGATACCATCGTTGTCTTTGATCGCGTGCGTGAGAACATCACCGTCGACCGCGGGATGCCGTTTCGTGATGTGGTAGGCAAGAGTCTTTCGCAAACATTCGTTCGTTCGATCAATACTTCGCTCATGGTGCTCATCATGGTGGTCTCTCTTGCGGTCTTTGGCCCCAAGAGTACCCAACTGTTTGCCATCACACTCTCGATTGGTATGTTCTTCGGAACGTACTCATCGATATTTCTTGCGAGCCCACTCCTGGTGCTCATGGAGAAATCCTCGAAGAAAAAGTAAGCTTTCCACAATCGCCTTCGGCAAAAAAGCCCCTCAAAAGGGGGCTGTTTTGCCACTTTGGTTATGCATGCACAGTATCCAGAAGACTCTTGTATTGACAGTGAAAATTGACAGTGTTAGTCTTGCCAATAAGAGCTTTCGAGGGACGTCGGCGTCGATGTACCCTGCTTCCTCTTGGGCGTTTCCATTGTCGATTATTAGTAGCATTTATTGTATTTATTTTTATGCATTCTCACACCATCTTTTATAGAAAAAACTGGGCCGCCAGAGTCGTTGGCGTTCTCACGATTATTTCACTTATCACCTTCACCGCACTGCCACTTGCGACTGCATCCGCACAGCAAGGAGGAAATTCGGGGGATAATTCTCCACACAATCAGAACAACAACAATAACAACGACGACAACCAAGGCAATCCCCATGACAACAATGGTGACGGCAATTCTCATGGTGACCACAACGGCGACAACCAAGGCGATCATGACAACAATAACAACGACAATCACCAGGGTGATAATGGAAATGACAACAAAGATCACGGAAATAACGGCGATCACAATCCAAACGATGATCATGACAATCATCACGGGGATGACCATGGCGGTGGTGATGATCACCACGACGACGACGTTTGTCCGAACATAGACGGATACCAGAAAACAGTACCGGACAGCGACCAACTCGTCGATGGTCAGTGTGTTCCGGTCCCAACGACCGCGACTGTCGATGCAACCAAAGTAATCTGTGACGATGAGAGTGATCTCCCGAACTGGGGCTCAGGCGGTCCTGATGTTACCGCAACAACCGCAAGTGATTGGGTGGCGCAAAGTGATGGGCACTGCCGTCTCGCCGACGATTGGAATTTTGAATGGGCGCCAAGTGATGCGGGAAATCCCGGTGATAATGCTATCGGTGATGCCGGTAGTCCGTGGACAGAGTTCTCAATGAGCTCGCCTGCAACTGTCCCTGCGGGGGCGGCGCTGTGGGTACGAGAAGAACCGCAAGACGGGTACATTCCGTTCAGTGGAAGCGTCTCATCTCCATACGATGATGTCTCTGCAGAATTTTATTGCGATAGCGACGTGCTCAACTACGACAACTACGACAGAATCGATTCGGTCCAAGCTGGACAAACGTACAACTGCGTCGGATTTAATGTTCCAGTCGAATCTCCACAACAGTGTGTTGATGAACCAAATGGTAGTTGGGCAGATGCAGTAGTAGACTCATCTCAAGGTACACGCAAAGACGGATCTGCAGTGCTTGCCGCTCGTTCCAATCCTGATGATGCGCTCGGCGCTTCTGACTGGACTTCCGGTGGCAGTAACGGGTTTTACAGTCTCGGATTTGGAGGATCGATAACGCTCTCCTTTGACTCATATGTGCCTGATGTAACAGGTCCTGACCTTTCGATCCACGAAGCAACTAACGGTGTTTATCCACTTGAAAAGGCGACTGTCGAAGTTAGCCAAGACGGAAGCACATGGGAACTTGCTGGTACTGCTGACAATACAAGCGCATCTAAAGTCACTGATATTGATTTCTCAAGTACCGGTCTTGCATGGATTAAATATGTTCGTATCACTGACACCTCCGACACATCACTCTTTACGACAAATGACGCCGATGGCTTTGATCTTGATGCGGTAGAGGCAACACAACAAGTCTGTGATGAACCACAACCCCAACCACTCCAATGCGATCCTAGTGTAAACCTTCTCGAAAACGGTGGGTTTGAGGCACCGGCACTCACATCTGGTAGTTGGGACATCATCAAAGATATCAATCTCGATCCCAGCTCAGTGCTCGGATGGCTTGTAAGTTGGGTGACCCCGCATGACGATGGGCGTCTTGGTCTTGAAATACAAAATCATGTTGTTGGCGACCCTGCAGAGGGAAACCAACTTGCTGAACTTGACGGCGATCATCCGGTCACCATTTGGCAAAACATCGCAACAATTCCTGGGAAAGAATATCAATTGAGCTTTAAATATTCTCCTCGCCCCGGACGCGATGCGGCTGACAGCTCAATTCAAGTAAAAGTTGATGATTCAGTGCTCGGCGCGGATTTGAGTACCGACGGTACCAGCAACACCAACACTGTGTGGGAACCGATTACACGAACGTTTGTTGCCGACAATTCGATTTCAAAAATTGAATTTTATGACAATGGTACTGACACGAGTTACGGAGGCTATCTCGATGCTATCTCGCTCAATTGTATGGGCGACCCGACGACACACGAGCCGACCGATGGCGCAGTGCACATCTTCAAATTTGTCGATGGCGTGCAAGCAACAAGCAATGCAGTAAATGGCGTTTCATTCCCGATGTTTACACCGACATACAACGCACCGTTTACGCTCAATCCAAACGGATGGAATTCGGCAACTCCTGATCAGCCATATGAGGCATCAACCAACACCATTACCGCAGGGAGTACCTATTCGACGTATGAAGATACGACTTCAAACCTTGTCGGTACAAGTTGTGATGACGGCAAACCATATGCACTCGAAGGATATACTACCGGTTCGACGCTTGAAGCCGCAGAAAGTGCGACAATGACGACCGATACTCCTTCCGTTACTATCGACGGCAATCAATACATCATCGTCTGGAACAAAACATGCGGCGGAGGATCACAGCCAAGCCTCCTCAAAGTACACATTTATAAATACCTCGATAATGGCGAAATGACGAGCCAAGTCTCTGACGATTCCGGCGCACCGGCGTTTCCGATGACTGCGACGTGGCAAACGGCGAACTTAAACGGCGGTGTTTCAACGAGCGGTGACTATGTGCTTGGAAACAATCACGGCGGTGCGGCACTCAAGTATGCCGCCGACACATCCCCAATGCAGGCGCCTGCTGATTACACCACATCGGAAATAACCGACGGGAGTGTAGTTGAACCGATTGATTCACAAAGCTGTCCGGAAGGGAAGTACCAACTTGAAGGATACAAGTCGTCGCTTACGAGTCTCTCCGATGCAGAATCCGCAGCACTTACCGCCACAGCTCCGAACTTCTCCGGTCTCACTGCTGATGCGTATGTCATCGTCGTGAACAAGCCGTGCGGACAACCCACTCCTCCTGCAACCGGCACGATTCAAATCACCAAATACACGTGTCCGGCGGGAACGCAAATCAACCGTGACGACAACGGTCCGAGCCGAACGGATATCAATGACGCAGATTACACTATTCCAAACGGATGCGTACCAGAGTCAGGTGCGTCATTTGGTTACACCTATGATGCAAACAACAGCACCAATGATACCGGACCGTATCTTGGGCTTAATGGAGACCAGACACCATTTACGCACTTTGGTCCGACCAATCAAAGCGGCGTGACGACACTTACTGATGCCGCAACTGCGGGGCGCTACATCATTGCCGAACTCGATAGCAATGGCAATCAGCTTCCAAGCAGTGATATGCTCGGCCTCTACTGTTATGGAGACGGAGATGCAAATCCGACTGACAACGACAATCAAGAAATAACGTTCTCTGTTGCAAATGAAGTTTCGCACTGTGTTGCCTACAACAAAATGGCAAGTATCACGGTTGTGAAAGACACTGTTGGTGGAAACGGGTCGTTCCACTTTAGCGGTCTCGGTGGAGATGAAGGATTTGATCTGGCGACCACAGAGGGAAGTGCACAAGAAACATTTGACGTACCGGCGGCAGTAAGCGGTACATCGTACACGATCAGTGAAGGTGATACCTCCGGCTGGGATTTCTCCGGCGCATCCTGTGTCTATGATGATGCGTCCGTTGGACAAGCGGTTGAGCAAGGAGAACAAGTGACCGTTCATCCGGGAGATGAAGTCACCTGCACCTTTACAAATACGAAACAGCAATCAGAACCGAACAACACCGAAGAAACTATCGTGGTGAAAGATGCTGATCTCGCGACCAATCTCACCGATGTTGGAAATGATCCGACAAAGTGGTTCTTCTACAACGACGAGAACGATCAGATCGATGATTCACTCGGTTCGTTTGTCGATGGTCCGGCAACGGCACCGCTTGGGAACGGAAGTGCACAAATAAGTGTCACTGGCAACGAACGTCGCAACTTGGCAACGTATCAATTTGCCGGCGTCAAACTCTCCGATATCACTACGCTAAAATTTAGTACGTACAATCCTTCGGCAGGCAATGGCGGCAGTGCCAATCGTTCCGCGTACATCAACTTCAATGTTGATTTTGATGGAACGGATCTCTGGCAAAAGCGACTTGCGTTTGTTCCGGATCAAAACGGAACAGTTATTCAAAATAGTTGGCAAGCATGGGATGCAATAAACAGCGGCAATGCACTATGGTGCTGGTCCGGCATGACTGGTTGTGGAGGATCAGCTTCATCTTGGCCTACACAAACAGGGACACCATTTGCTAATTCGAGTGCCCAGTATCAAACGTGGAGCGATATCCTTGCGGCGTATCCAAATATTCGAGTACGAGTAAGTGATCCGTGGTTTGGTATGCGCGTTGGAGAACCGTATCCTGACGGCTACACCGAAGACATTGATGCATTTGTTATTGGCATCGACAGTGGATCCGGAACAGATACAAAAACATTTGACTTCGAACCGACCGACGAACAGAAAACGGTTGATACGGTCCTTCCGCAATGTTCCGATGATATCGACAACGATCATGATGGCAAGATCGATAGCGCTGATCCGGGCTGTCACACCGATGGCAATGCGCACAATCCGGATAGTTACAACCCCGATGATAACAAGGAAAGAAGCGGTGGCACGACATTCGGCTCCTTCGGATTTGCCGGTGGAGGGCAAGTATTGGGTGAAAGCACCTGTAGTGCCTATCTCACTGACTTCATCAAGTTCGGTGGGAACAATGACAAGGACAACGTCTCTCGCCTTCAGCAGTTCCTCAACACCTATCTCGGACTGCACCTTGTCGTCGACGGTATTTTTGGGAAAGACAGTTTCAACGCGGTCAAACAATTTCAGTTGAAGGAAAAAGATAACGTGCTCTCTCCATGGGTGGGGATCACACTCAAGAACAACAACCAAGCGACTGGGTGGGTCTACAAGACGACTCGTCACCGAATCAACGAGATACAATGCCCGACACTCAATGAACCGGCGCCGACGCTCACCATCGACGCGTAACAAGACAGATGAAAAAATCCCCCGAGGGGGATTTTTTCATCACACACTGATGTTGACAGAGGATTTACATTTTATTTTGATGTGTTAAAATCAAGCTCATGATTCATCGGAACATCGCACAGGGAATAGCAAACCATATCCTCCCGACGAAACACAACGGATTTTTGCCGCGCGTCTTGCGCGACTGGTCCATCGGAACGCTCCTGATCGTTTCGGTCGCGCTCTTTTCGTTTTCGCAGATTGCCCGATTTACCGGCACCTTTGGCCTCTCTGCTGATGTGCTTCCGGCGGTGGTGGCGACGCTCACCAACGATGTTCGAACGAAAAATTCACTCACACCACTTTCGGTAAGCGACGTGTTGACGCGTGCCGCAACTCTGAAAGCAAACGACATGGCAACGAACGGCTACTTCGCACACACGTCTCCCACAGGACTTACTCCATGGCATTGGTTTGGGGAGGTCGGCTACACTTTTATCTATGCCGGAGAAAATCTCGCAATCAATTTCAATGATTCAAACACCGTCGAACAAGCGTGGCTCAACTCGCCGACACACCGTGCAAACATCTTAAGCCCCAACTTTACCCAAATCGGGATCGCAACTGCGACCGGCACCTACAATGGCAAGACGACCACGTTCGTCGTCGAGATGTTTGGCATGCCCGCAACGACCGCGCCGAAATCAACACCGGTCGCTACCGCCCCAACGACAACGACGACTCATGCACCAACACCGGTGACGACTGAACAACCAAAGACAGAATCGTCCAGTGTTGCCGGTGAGTCGACGACGAGTGCCGGCAATACGCTCCACACCATCGCCGAAACCACCGCCTTTGCCGAAGTGCAAAATACCGATCCGGCGCTTGTGCCGACAGATGTACAGGCAACGCCCACTGCATCCATTCCGTGGTACAAACGCGCACTCCTACAAAGCACTTCGTTTGTCGGTGTCGTCTTTGACATTATCATCATTGTGCTCTTTTTTGCGACTGCCGGTGTGGTGGCAAGCGAATATCGAAAACACCATCGAACGCATATGGCGTACGGCATCCTCATGATGGTCATCATCTTTTCATTCCTCTTCATTGGACGACTCGGCTTTTTCAAGAATCTCCAGCCGTTGGCTTCTACCGGACAACAGGAGTACAATACCCCTATATGACGATTATATTGATTATTGTTGCGATTATTGTGTTGTGGTTTGTTGCCGCGTACAACGGATTTGTGCGGGGGCGTAACCGCGTTGACGAAGCATGGGCTGATATCGAGGTCCAGCTCAAACGCCGTTATGATCTCATCCCAAACTTGGTAAATACGGTCAAAGGCTATGCCGCGCACGAAAGTACGGCGTTTGAAAAAGTCTCCAACGCTCGCGCCGTCGCGATGGGAGCGGGAAATATGACCGATCAAGCAAAGGCAGAAGGAGAACTTTCCGGCGCGCTCAAAAGTTTGTTTGCTGTTGCGGAGGCATATCCTGATTTGAAAGCAAACCAAAATTTTTTGGCACTTCAAAATGAACTCTCCGACACCGAAAACAAAATCCAGGCCGCGCGCCGCTTCTATAACGGCAACGTTCGCGACTTTAACACCAAGCTCCAAAGTTTCCCGTCAAACATGATTGCCGGTATGTTCCACTTCACGAAAAAAGAATTCTTTGATCTCCCTGATGGTGATGCCGCGCAACAGCCCGTCGAAGTGAAGTTTTGACTTCAATATGGAGATCAAAGACAAAAAACTCCACCGCATCGCCATGACTGTCATCATCTACCGTGATAATGGGCAGTATCTCATCACCAAGCGTTCTATGCGCGAAAAAGCATTTCCGGGTAAATGGACTGTACCAGGGGGAAATCTCGAAACTGACGACTATATCAACTTGCCGCCGACGACTGCGGCGGGGCAGTGGTACAATGCGCTTGAGAACGGCATTCGTCGCGAAATAAAAGAAGAAGTTGGTGTAGAAATAGGCAAGTGTGAGTACCTCCTCGATCTTGCATTCATTCGTCCTGATGGGATCCCGGTTGTCGTGCTTAGTTATTATGCACCGTATGTTTCTGGTGATGTAATGCACGACGAAGATACCACCGACTCTGCATGGGTCACTGCCGAAAAAGCGAAAACCTACGATCTCATCGATGGTATCGCGGATGAAATCGAAATGGTAGACAACATATTAAAAAATAGAAAATAATCGTATGAAAAAAAATTCGACAATCAACATCATCATTCTTTTCCTCTTGCTTGGAGTCTCTGTGGTTGTTCTCGTGATAGCGCTTAAAAACAGACGCGATATCTCTGATCTGCAATCGACACTGCAAGATCTCTCAAATCAGCCCACTGCTCCCGCCGGCTACACGCAAACGAACCTCAACCCCAACGGACCTGACTATCAGCCCAATCGGCAGTAAACTCAACCTGTGGCGACCATCTATACTCACCAGTCTCAAAACATCAGAAAGACGTGGCTCCTCGTCGGGCTGTTTTTGGCGGTGGTCATTGGGCTCGGGTATTTCCTTGCGGTGCAATATCAAAGTCCGGGCATTCTCACGATTGCGATTATTTTCTCGGTGGTGATGAATATCATTGCGTATTGGCGAAGCGACAAGATCGCGCTCTCCCTTGTCCGCGCGGTCCCTGCCGACGAATCACACTACCCGGAACTTTACAAGATTGTTGAAAATCTCGCGATTACTGCGGGGTTGCCGAAACCGAAGCTCTACATCATTCCCGATATGGCACCGAACGCGTTTGCCACCGGCAGAAATGCCGAGCATGCAAGCGTCGCGGTTACGCAAGGACTTCTGCAGATTCTCGACACCAATGAGCTCCAAGGCGTGCTTGCGCATGAACTATCCCACATCGGTAATCGTGACATCCTCTTGCAAAGTATGGTGGCGGTGCTCGTCGGCTTTGTCGCGATTCTTGCCAATGTATTCACCCGAAGCATGTGGTTCGGTGGGGGACTCCGCACTCGCGATCGAGGAGAAGGAAACGGCGTCAACATCCTCGCGCTTATCGGCATCATTTTTATCATCCTCTCGCCGATCATCGCGCAACTCATCCAGCTTGCGATCTCGCGCAAACGAGAGTTTCTCGCTGATGTATCCGGCGCACTTCTCACGCGCTATCCGAAGGGGCTTGCAAGCGCACTTGAAAAAATCGCCGCATACGGTCGTCCGATGGCAACCGCCAACAACGCAACCGCGCATATGTATATCGCAAACCCATTTGGTCCGCGGGCCGGTGCTGGAATCGCACGACTGTTCATGACACACCCGCCGGTCGCGGAACGGATCAAAGCACTCGATGATATGGCGATCTAGCGATTGTCTCATTAGGAGAGACCTGTGTCGTCCTTCTTATTCTGATATTCTTGAGAATATTAGAATAAGAGAAAGGAAAAAATAAAACCGATATGAAGAAAAAAGTGAAAAAACTTTCGATCGATAAGAAAAAGCTTTACACACTCGAAGTGAAAAAGGATCATTTCGCTACACTGTGCCGTTCCGTCATCAATCAACAACTTTCAAACAAAGCTGCGGCGTCTATTTTAAAGAAGTTCAAAATGTTATGGCCAAAAAAGAAATTCCCCACGCCACAAGATGTACTGAAAGCCACTCCTGCCAAACTTCGCACTGCGGGTATCTCGGCACAAAAAGCAGGATACCTCAAAGATTTGGCGCGGAAATTTTTGGACGGGACCATCAATCCAAAAAAATTTCCGCGCATGTCCGACGATGAGATTATCGCGCATCTCACTGCCGTCAAAGGTGTCGGGGTATGGACAGCCCACATGTTCCTCATCTTTGCGCTTGGGCGTCCCGATGTGCTTCCGGTAGGTGATCTCGCGATCAGAAGGGGATTTCAAAAGGCGTATGGACTGCGCACAGAACCGAGCGAAACACTCATGCGCGAACTCGCTGCTCCACACAAAGGTGAGCATTCTTATCTCGCACTGCATCTCTGGAGCATCATGGATGCGGCGAAGAAAAAGTGATTGCGGTTTCTGAAAAAAAGAGTAGAATCCTTGAAAATAAAGTTACCATGAGAATATTCATTTGGATAGTTTACGCACTTGGGAGGTTTAATCGAAAAGGTGAAAATACCTGTCATAGTAAATAGCATAGGTTACCATATATGGTGACCATTTTTATTGGAGGGTTCGCATAGCGGTCTAGTGCGCCACCTTGGAAAGGTGGTATGGGGGAAACCCCATCAAGAGTTCGAATCTCTTACCCTCCGCAACAACAAAACCCCATATCAGATGATATGGGGTTTTGTTGTTGTATGAAGAGATTCGAACGGGAAGAGGGTCGGGGAAACGGGAGTTTCCCTGTGGAGGAGAGCAGTCCTGAGCTTGTCGAATGACATTGAGAACCGAGTGGTTCTCAACGAGCAAAGCAATGTGAGATTCTCTTACCCTCCGCATTAAAACCCCATAGCGAACTGCGAATCTGCAAAAAGTGCTATGCTTCAAAGGTCGATTGTTTTATTGATCCATCATAACCTATAACGATAAAAATCCATGATAAAAGGAAATTTTCTCGGCGCGGCGATTGTTGCCATAACCTACACAATCTATATTTTGATGCATCCTTTTCCGGCGAAATCACAAACAGCAGTTGCGCTGGTAGTACTCAATGCACTCACGATCGTATTGATGTATTTTGCGTTCAAATAAAAAGTTGCCTATATGAATAGGCAACTACTAGGTACTGTCAGTTGTTGAATGCGGTGATAAGAGAGTCCTCTTCACTGACGAACTCCCCGGCAATATTTTCCACCCCCTCACTATACCAACCATCTCTTCCATACGAATCCGGAGAATTCGACATCCAGTCGTTGTTTCCGTTTTTTGTATGTTTCAATCCAACACTATGCCCGATTTCATGCATACAGACGCGGATGATGTCGCCGACATTGTAACGGAGTGATCTGGTACAGACGAACACCGGCGTCTCCTGTTCGTAATAAAACGATCCCGGGAGCGCCGTTCCACCGCTTCCATCATTTCCGGTGCTACGACCGTCGATGTAGGCGACAGAGTCAGCTGTCAAGACCACTGTCTGTCGATGTATCGCCGCCTTGTAGGCGAGCGTATCATCATCAGTTACAACGAGAGCGTCCACGCCGCTCCTGATCATTTCCCTCTGCATCGAGTCTCTTGTGTAAAGGACTGATGCATCGGAAAGTCCGCTCGGGTGAAAATACTGATGGTTGAAGTACCATCCGGTGCCATCAAGCGTGATTCCCTTGCTCACCAACCGTATCACGGTTCTTCCAGTGACTGTTACCATCCTCTGAGGTGGTCGCATCGTATCTCCTGTTCGGCGCTTTTTACAACCGCCAAGAGCAAAAAAAGCGAAAAGAAAGATCGTTGTAGGGTTTGTTTTCATTTTCAATCAAGTATATTTTGTTTAATACTAAAACATTCGATATGTTGCTGTCAACGATTCGACCACGTCGACTTCTACGTGAGCAACTCTCGTGTCTGTACCGACACCACCGCTCCGTACTCCTGTGACTGGCAAGTCCCCAGTACAAAACGCCACTACTACTCCCTCAAAGCAATCGCTACCGATACCTCCGGCAACACCAAGACCTCAAAGGTGGTGACGGTGCGGTCGTCGAACTAGGGGAGTACAAAAATACCCTTAAAATGCTATAATCACCGCTAAGGATCTCACCTTTTGGTGGTATCACCGAAGCGGTCCGCGCAATGAACGTATTAACCAATAATTCAAACGTACTATGCCAAAAGCTAACTCTGCATTTATGAAGCCAATGAACATCAGCGCCGATCTCGCCGCGGTCGTTGGCAAGGGACCGATGCCTCGGTCTGAAGTGGTAAAAGCCCTCTGGGTGTACATTAAAAAGAACGGTCTTCAAGATCCGGTCAACAAGCGCAACATCAATGCTGACGAAGCGCTCAAAAAAGTCTTTGGCGGCAAAGCGACCGTTTCGATGTTTGAAATGACCAAGCTCGTTTCAAAACATCTCTCATAACGTTTTACGATTTCTCCAAACAAAAAACAGCCGAGTTTCGGCTGTTTTTTGTTTGGCGTTGTCTCCTTTCTATTGATTGAGAAGCGCTCGAGTCATCGGACCGACTACTCCATCGGGAGTGAGTCCGTTTTTATTTTGGTAAGCGATCACGCCTGCTTTGGTAAGTGGACCGAAGTATCCGGTGATCGGACCACTATAGACTCCTTCGAGAGTGAGGCGCTTTTGGAGTTCGGTAACCTCGTTTCCTTTTGAACCGACTCGAAGTGTCTGTGTAAAGATAAACTTCTCTGCGCCGAGCACCTGCGTGCCGCCTTCACAGGAGAGTTCGTCGATGAGCGCTCGCGTTGTTTCGTCGACTGTCCCTGATGCGGTTGCAATCTTGTCAGCATGTGCCAATTGAAATGCTTTTACCGCTGCGGCAGTCTTTGGTCCGTACGCGCCGTCAACCGAGAGCGAGAGACCGAGTTGCGCGTTGAGAAATGATTGCAATTTTTGCACATCGGCATTTTTTGCACCAAGTGAAAGATTTTGTGACAAGTAGGGCAGACAAGTCGTTGATTCACCTAACACTTGTCCCGTTTGAGTCGTAGTGGTTGTCGTATTTGATGTACTACTCGAAGAGCCTCCACTTGATGATCCGCCACCGCCTCCACCGCCTGATGTTGGTTTCTTTATGGTGACTGTTCGAACGACTTGCGATGCGTGATTGCCTGCCGAGTCAACTGCATCATAGGTAATGTGGTACGTGCCGGCGACTCCCGTATCAACAGTGTCTCCACCAACAGTGACCGCGACAGACCCGTCTTTGTCATCGGTTGCGGTTGCTCCTGGATCAGTGAACGAACCATTGAGAGTAATCGTCATTGACCCCGATCCATTAAGCGTGATGACCGGAGGAGTAGTATCGGGAACTTCGACGACGTTGACCGTGCGAGTTACTTCGTCGGCAATATTGCCGGAAGTATCAGTTGCATTGTAAGTGACTTCATAGCTTCCAAGCGTGCTGGTGTCAACGGATCCATCGATCGTTGCCGAAAGTCCGCTGTCGTAGTTATCAGAAACGGTTGCTCCCGGTTCCGTGTAGGCGGTATTGATGACTACCGACATCGGGTTTGATCCGTTGAGCGTGATCACCGGTTTGGTCGTATCGACGACACTCACCGTACGAGTGACCGAGTCCGCAGTGTTGCCGACAAAGTCAGTTGCGTTATAGGTGACCGGATAATCGCCGAGGTGATTCATATCAACCGCGGATGCATCAGCGATGGCATCGACTGAAGTGTCGACAGTATCGGTTGCGGTTGCACCGAGTTCGACATATGCGGTACCGACTTCGAGTACTTCAGGATTGTCACCATTGAGGGTGATTGTGGGTCCGGTGGTATCGATGACGAGATTGGTACTTTGATCAGCATGGCTACCAAGCGTGTTGGTGGCGGTTGCGGTGACATCGTGGATTGCTTCAGAAAGTGAAGGGACGGTGGCCGACCAATTTCCGGCATCATCCTCTGTTACGGCAACACCCGTTCCATCAATAGTGAGTGTAACGACGTTTGTTGCATCATCAGTCGTACCGGTGATGGTTGTTGCATTTGCTGCAACTGGGTCAATCGTAATTCCCGGCAGTGTCGTGTCGACAGTAATGGATCCGCTTGCGGTGCCAACGTTTCCGGCGGCATCTGTCGATGAAGCAGTTACATCATAGGTATCATCAGCGAGTGTGTCAGTTATTTCCACTGACCATGCACTGCTTCCATCAGGAGTTGCAGTATATGTTGTTCCATTTACAGTCACAGATACATCAGCGCTGTCATCACTACTACCAGTGATCGTCGGTGTGTTGTCGTTGGTTGTTTGGTTATTGATTGAAAGGGTTGGCGCTGTGGTATCGACGGTGAAGTCAATCTCTTCAGTAGTGGTGTTGCCGACACTGTCAGTTGCGGTGATAGTGAATGTGTGCGGTCCGACGCCTACCGTTGTCGAGTACGTACCGCTACTACAATCAACCGTTGCGGTATCAAATACACACGCAACGATTGCGCTGGTGTCATCAACGGTGAACGAAATCGATGCATTGGTACTGTTGGTAAATTCATCCGGCTTGTCGG
>DASZSN010000027.1:0-4552 GCA_035548655.1 Minisyncoccota bacterium | reverse complement strand
TCGGCGTTTAAAAAAATCGGTATCTTCCACACCTGCCGAATGACCGACACCAAGGCGACGGCTTCGTGAATCCCGACAGATTCTTCTTCACCCTCTGATGTGCCGACGATCACGGGGACGCCGATAGATTTTGCCGCACGAACAATCGCATGGAGACCTTCGAGGTTTGAAAAGTTAAAATGCCCGATTGCTCGTTTATTCGCACGCGCTTCCGCAACATACTGTCGGAGAGTTTTCATGATGAAATTGTAACACGATTTGCTATACTCAATCCATGCAAACCATAGATTTTCTGGCTATCGGGGACGTAACAACCGATTGTTTTATCCGGCTCAAAGATGCGGAAGCGCACTGCGATATCGACCAAGAACACTGCACACTCTCACTTCGATTCGGTGATAAAGTCCCCTACGAATTCGCCGAAGAAATCCGCGGTGTCGGCAATGCCGCAAATGCCGCTGTTTCTGCGGCTCGGCTTGGTGTTGCAAGTGCACTCCTCGCTCATGTAGGAAATGATCGCCATGGCGAAGAAGTCCTCGATGCACTCTCCAAAAACAATGTCGACACCTCGCTTATCGGCACGCACGAAGGGATGCACACCAACTACCACTATGTCTTGTGGTACGGACCGGAACGCACGATTCTCATCAAACACACCCAGTTCCCCTATTCCCTCCCCGAAAATATTGTTATTCCAAAAATGATCTACCTTTCCTCCATGGCGGAAGGAACGGTACAGTATCATCATGAGATCGGACAATTTTTGCGACAGCACCCGGAAATAAAATTGATGTTCCAGCCCGGCACCCTTCAGATCAAAACGGGGACTGAAGAACTCATGGACATCTACGAACAGACCTATGCATTTTTTTGCAATATGGACGAAGCGCAACGCATCCTTAACGTGGATGAAAAAGATCCGTCGATCCTCATCAAAAAAATCCACTCGCTCGGTCCAAAACTCGTTTTCATCACTGACGGCATCAAGGGTGCCTACGCTTCCGATGGCAAAGAACAATGGTTCATGCCGATTTACCCGCACGCTCCCTATGAACGAACCGGCGCGGGAGATGCATTTTCTTCTACCGTTTCAGTCGCACTCCTTCTTGGACTTTCACTAAAAGAAGCGCTTCTGTGGGGACCGATCAATGCGATGTCAGTGACCCAATACGTCGGTGCCCAAAAAGGACTTCTTACCAAAGAAAAAATACGAGAACTCCTCGCCCAAGCGCCAAAAGACTACGAACCGAAGCCGTTATTTTAACTATGAAGTATCCTGAACAAAATCCAGAATCAGAAGACGGATTGCGCGAGATGAATGAGATGCGCAAAAAGAAAAGCACAGAACAATGGCTCAATGGCGTTGCGGCCGCTCCGGAAACATACCCTATGGAAGAGATCGGGGATGTCTATCGGCGAAAACACATCGAGCTCTCAAATGAAATCAAAAACGTTGAGAACTACCTAAATGTAAAAAGCGACATCGATCGTCTCAGATATGTCGTCGAAACGACTCCCCAAAATTCTCGAACTGTAAATAATTTCAACAAACAGATGATGCGGTTAAAGGATTATGAAGCGGTTGTTGAACATTTTGAAAAAAATAAAGTCCCGGAGGAGGTCCTTGAGCATGCCAAGCGATTGTTGGATGAATTGCGAAAACTCTCTCTTTCACTTCCCAAAAAGAGCATCATCGAAGACGAAACGTTGGCGCAAGAAAATTAATGCTTTCGCTCCAGCACCTTCATCACCGCCGCAACAATCCCATCCCGTCCCATACCGTAGTACTCGACGAGTTCATTGGGAGTGCCTGATTGGCCGAACTCGTCATGAACGCCGACAAACTCAATCGGTGTCGGAAGGTTTTGTGCGAGCTCTTCCGCAACTGCACTTCCAAGCCCGCCGGCGATTTGATGCTCTTCAACGGAGACAATCGCTTTTGTTTCTTTTGCAAGATCATGGATGAGAGCGGTGTCGAGTGGTTTGATGGTGTGAATGTTTGCAACCACTGCTTTGATTCCTTTCTTTTCCAAATCTTTTGCCGCACGAATCGCATTGGCAACCAGTGAACCGGTCGCAACAATCGCTACGTGAGCAAGCCCTTCGGGACGATAGAAAATCTGCCCCTTGCCAAACTCAAACGGCGTCGCCTCCGTAGTGATGACGGGCGTCTTTTCTCGCGCGAGTCGCACATACGCAAGTCGTGGATCATTTGAAAGTGCGAGTACTGCCTTTTTTGCTTGGATTGCATCACAAGGAGAAATAACACTCATTCGCGGCATCACTCGCATAAGCGCGATATCTTCGATCGCCTGGTGCGTCCCTCCGTCAGGTCCGACGGACACCCCTGCGTGACTTCCCACAATCACCGCTTTGAGCGTGTTGTAGGCGATGGTAGTGCGAATCTGCTCCCAATTGCGCCCGGGACTAAACATCGCATACGAGCTTAAAAACGGGTATTTTCCCATGGCCGCCATGCCAGAGGCGACGGTCGCAAGGTTTTGTTCAGCAACGCCGATCTCGACAAATCGTTCGGGAAACTTCTCTTTAAAGAAATGCATTTGTGTGCTTTCGGTGAGGTCCGCACAGAGCGCGACGATTTGTTTGTTCGTCTCCCCCGCTTGCGCGAGTCCTTCACCAAATCCTTTTCGAATCGGCACTTGTTCAACATCGTCGAGAAAAATTTTGGGATTGAGTTGTAAATCGGGATTGAGCATCGATGGATACAGTGTAGGTTATTTTATGAGTACAATCAAAGCGATGATCGCCCATATGAGATTGAGAATGGCGAGTTGCCAGTCTTTTTTGATGTACGCGACCAATGCAAGCCCCGCGCTTCCCGTCGCATTTAGAAACTGAAACCAAAATCCGCCCGCTGAAAAATATCCGAAACTCACCGAACAATATGCGATCAGCACTGCCACCGCCCCGTACCATCCAAAAAACTCTATAAGTGGGTGCTTATGCCGTGCTTCAGAAACAAATGTAAACCGAGAAATTTTTTCTCCTTCCCATTCAATGGGCTCAGTAAATCGTGAATGCGACTGCGTCCACGTCTTCGGTGCGGTCATATCCTCGTATACGATCGTGTCATAGATATCATCCGTTTCAGAGTTTTTTGCCAAAGCAATGATGCGATACACCCCGCCCTTATAGTGTCTCCAGATTTGTCCAACTTTCGGCTCCATGATTATGTATGTTCGCTTTTAGTCCTCTGATAAACTCAAAATACGATCTTCACATCAGCGATGTTCAGATTTTATTTTTCCTCCTAACGTCCGCAACTCATCGAGCGCCATTTTTGCTTCCTCCGGTTTCGGCGCTTTGCCGTGCCACTCGAACTTTCGTTCAAACTCGCGCACTCCCTTGCCGGGAATCGTCCGCGCGATAATCACTGACGGCTTTTCAAACACGGCTTTTGCTTCTGCAACCGCATCGATGACTTGCTGGATATTGTTGCCGTCGATCTCTTGCACATGCCAATTAAACGCCTCCCATTTCTTGTTGATGTCATTGAGCGGCATGACGTCTTCGGTGTAGCCATCGATCTGGATGTTGTTGCGGTCGACAATCGCAATCAGATTGCGCAATTTCTCTTTTCCCGCGAGCATAATCGCCTCCCAGGTATTGCCCTCATCGTGCTCGCCATCGCTCATGAGACAGTAGATATACCGCGGTGAAGTAATCCCAAAATCCATTCGATCCGCGATCGCCATCCCCACCGCCTGCGCGAGCCCTTCTCCGAGCGGTCCCGAACTCGTTTCAAGATAGGGCAAAAAATCTCGGTGCGGATGCCCTTGGAGGCGCGAACCGAACTTTCGAAGCGTTTGCAATTCTGCAACGGGGAAATACCCCGCATGCGCCATGGTCGCATAGAGCACGGGACAAATATGTCCATTTGAGAGGACGAGACGATCTCGTTCAGGCCAATCAGGGCGCTTCGGGTCATGACGCACGATATCAAAATAGAGCGCGGAAAAAACGTCTGCCATACCGAGCGGCCCGGCAGTGTGCCCGCTTCCCGCTTCGACAAGCATCGAAATAATCGACTCTCTGATATCGTTTGCTTTGATTTCGAGTTCTCTTATGCTGTAAACGCCGCGTTGCATCGTGTTTTAAGTCTCTCAATTGTACCGCGCGGATCATCATTTCCAAAGATCGCGGAGCCGACGACAAACTCGGTCACACCGGCACGCGCGAGCGAAGCGATTGTTTCTTCGTTCACTCCCCCATCAACTGCGATGGTTTTTTCAGGATAGAGCTCCCGGAGTTTTTTTATTTGATCGATCACCCGCGGGTCAAATGCTTGTCCTTGAAACCCGACACGCGAGATACCCATGCATTGAATCGAGTCGATTGATTCCATATACGGCAGTATGACCGACACATCGCTCTCCACTCCAAACGCAAGTTCAAACCGAATCGTCTGTCTGGTGATTTCCGGCAACGTATCAAAAAAGTGCATCACCATGTCATTATCGAGTGTCTCGATATGAAAAATGATTTTTGAGGGACCGATCATGGTAAATGTATCGATAAGTGCCAGTGGATC
>DASZSN010000026.1:0-31283 GCA_035548655.1 Minisyncoccota bacterium | reverse complement strand
CGCGTTTGAGGCACGGAAAAACTTGTCAAAAATTCGATCTTTTTCATTTGCGGGGATACCGATACCGCTGTCTCGAATGGTGATCTGCGCGTCGGTGGTGGTAGTTGAGATATCGACATGCACGGAATTGTCACGCAGGCTGTATTTGATGGCGTTCTCGATGAGGTTCTGAAATGCACCACGAAGCTTGAGTTTGTCTCCTTGTACGATGACCGGATCGGATGGCTTGACGAACAGCACCTCGACACCTCGCGCTTTCGCCTCATACGAGAGATCAAAAATAATCTCATCCACCACCGCCACGATATCGACGGGAGAAAAACTGTATCCCGCACTTGAATCCGTACTGCGATTGAGTGTCAAAATATCGTCGACGATACTTCTCATCCGATCATCCGCAAGCATCATTCGCTTGAGAAGTGCGCGTTGACCATCGTTTAAGGGACCGAGGTCTTGATCGAGGAGAATGTCGACCGACCATTTGACTCCCGAGAGTGCGGTGCGCAATTCATGCACCAACATGGAGACAAGGTCTGTCCTATTTTGATTGGCGATGCGAGAACGCTCGAGCTCGGTGGCGAGCATCGCGTTTCCCGTATCATCATGATCATGTTCTTTTTCAGGCATAAATCGTCGTGTGATGCGTGCAGTATAGCATTTGGAGAAAAAAGTTGGAAAAGATGATTAGATGGTTATCGTTCGATCAATTACACCAGCGCCTACTTTGAACACGTCGGATGTGTGCACGAGTACATATGTATCGCTATCGGTTTTCTTCTCAACGGTGAGATAGTAGTGCCCGTTTGGCACCAGTCCAAAAAATCGTCCCTCCAATGAAGTTACTCGCTTGAGCACCTCGCGATTGTTCGTCGCGGAGAATATCTTCACCACGGCATATGGAATCGGCGCGTTCGTGGTACGCGAACGGACGAGGCTTCCGGAGCCGGCGGAAAATGCCTTGCTAAAGATAAGGAGGAGATATGCTGCGATGACCGCCGCATGTATCAGCGAGAACGTAATGAAGAACGAAATGAGCGCAAGTGCAAAGCCGCCATAAAAGAGCACGCCGATGAGTTTTTTCGTTCTGACACGGCGAGAATACGTTCCCAGCTTTCTTCGGCGCTTTTCTTGTTCGTTCCAGTCCACCGCAATCGGATCCATCGGAATGTTTTTTGAAACAACCTGTTCGCGATCATTGATGATGATGGTTCCGCCAAAATAGAGATTGTCATACACAATGTCAGCAGGTAACCCGGCGAGTTTCGTAGAGGGGAACGTGTAATTCGTTTTTTGTGCAGTGATGCGATAGAGTCCGGGTGGCAATAAAAATCCATATCGTCCATCGAGATCGGTAATTGACTCGGCAACCACAGCCCCGGAGGTATTGTGTGCCACGACATACGCCGGATCGAGCGGGTACTTGGTCACCGAATCATATACCGTTCCCCATTTGTTTTTCTTTTTCGCAAATCCAAACACCCACAATAGCCACTCCCAGATGCGCGAGAGATTGGCGAGAAGGAAAGAGAGAAATCCTGATGCACCGATAGCAGCAGTGATCGCTTTGTGTTGTAGCACAAAGTTGACGATCGCAGTCACAATGCTTGCTATGCTTGGCAGTCCTCGTAACACGGGATCAATCACTCGTTTCAACACATCGGTGATATCTCCCCCACTGCCACCGCCACCACTCGGCGGACTGCTCGGACCGCCTTCCGGCGTCCCACCCGGCGGCGTACTGCACAGTTCAGGATGCGCAACACAAACCGGGTTTGGTGGCGGGTTGCACAACTGCGGATCAGTGAGACATGGTGACGGAGTAGCGCACGATGGATCAGATGGATTTGTTTCGCACAATGACGGTGAAGCCAGGCACGATGGGTCATTGGGATTTGTTGCGCAAAACGATGGCGGCACCGTGGTGCATGACGGATCGGATGGATTGGTCGTACACAATGGTGCTGGCGGGGGGATCGGCACACAATTTCCTGATTGGTCGTACATATCGCCTGCTGGCACCACGAGTTGCGCACCGTCGATATTGGGGCAGACGTCGTAAACAATGTTCACGCACTCTCCTGCGGTGTTCAACGCCATTCCTGCGGGAATCGCAGTTTGTGTTCCCGCGATATTCGGACAGTAGTCACTCGGATTGGGAACACACATGGCAAGCACCGTAGTAGAACCGGCGATAGAAGCAGTTTTGAAAATAGGAACGAAGTTTGCCGTGGAGCTATCGGTGTAATATCCAAAAACAAAAGAATGTCCGGCAAATTTGTTGAGGAACTTAGTGTTCACGGTCACCGACAACGTCGCCGGAACATTCCACACCTGATACTGTTTCTGATCGGTCGTCTTGTTCAAAATGTATCCGGCGTTGTTAAGTATCGTTTGCAGGCTCTGTTCGCCGCCGGGAGAATTGTTTATGGTGTCAGCGGTGACATCCGAGAGCGTTGATGGCGACGGACATGGATTGCCGGATGCACTACACGCAAAAGACACCTCAACTACGAGGTCGTTGAAGTCATTGTCTCCGCCGGGAGTATCTTCAAAACCGAGGACGTATTTATTGCTTGATGGATTAAATGTCGCTACATAATCTCCCCCACTTACATTCAAAGCATTTTCTGTGGCGAAATCTCCCGCAGTGTGAGAAGGGTTGAGCGCATCAAATGTTTTTATCGCAAAGCCAATGGTGTTCGCATTTGTGATGTGGACGGTGAACGGACCCGTCGATGACAGTGGTACGGAACTGTAGTCGACTACGTTAGGACAGATATTGTCCACACACTGTCCTGTACCGTCTATAACTTTGCCGGCAGGTACGCTCGTTTGCACTCCAGCAATATTCGGACAAACATCAGTAGCTCCTCCGCCTCCGCCGCCGCTTCCCCCACCGCCGCTGGTACGGATGTCGTACGGACGATAGTCAGTCTCGACACACGAATCAGAACTCGTGCAATCAAAGATTATCCAGCCAAGGTTTTGACTCCACGCATATCCGGCGTCACCGAGTGTCCCGCGAAACAGGCCGTTTGAGCCGATTTTCACCTGCGATGTGTTGTGATCGGTGAACGGACCGAAATTTATCCATCCGGTATTTTCTCCCCACGCAAATCCGGAGAGTACGCCGCTGTGACTAACCGAAACTTTGAAGTTCCCGTTCGTATCACTACACCCACTCGTCGTATCGGCACAGTTCATCACCATCCATCCTGAAAGTTCTCCCCACGCAAATCCGCGAATCCCGGCGTCACTGATGGTGATGTTGGATGATGGTTGCGTGGTAAATTTTCCGAAGTTGATTCCCTGATTGCCAAGACCCGTATCATCTAAAAATTTCGCAACGAAGTGCCCGACATCCTGGGGGTCGATCGTGCCGTTTGTACTCGACGCATGCGCACTCGTCGCAAAAAAGTTGACTGCAAGCGCGACCGCAAAAACACCAATCAATGCGCCGCGAAGACCGCGAGCGAAGCTTTTCTTAGAAGTTATTTTGTTTGATGCGGTGATAATCATTGATTTGTCGATTGATCTATTGTTGGAGGTACTGTGTCGTCATTCGAAGTTGTGTCGGTAGTCGTGGAAGTGTCACTGTTTGCATCTTGGGTTGTGTCAGAAGAAGTTTCTGTCGGCTGGGTTTGCGCTGTACTGTCAATAGTATCACTTGCATCAGAAGTGTTGGCAGTATCGGTCGTCGTATCGGTTGATGTCGAAGGCGTATCCGCACCACTCGTGTCATCTACAGATGTAGAAGTGTCTGTTGTGGGAGTGTCTGTTGTAGGAGTGTCACTGGCACTACTATCATCTGTTTGTTGTTGCGGTTGATCGTTTTGATGTTCCGTTTGCAAAAGTCCTTTGAGTTGAGTGAGCTCGTCTTTATTCAAGCACTCGGAACTTCCATCCGGATCGGTGAGACAAATCTCGCCGGTAAAGATGCGGGTGATGTGATTGGCGGCATTGGCAAACCATGCACGCAAATTCGCAACAAACGAATCATCTCCCGAATCTGTAAGAGTTTGGATGTCAGCGATTTTCAGGTCTAGTTCCTGGATGGCTTTGATGACTTTCCATTGGTTGGGTAGCTGGACGCTGTAGTAACCGTTGGCATCTTGGCTTACAAGTTCCGGATGAGTCTGCATCAGTTCCTGCGCAATCACGCCAGTCGTTTCTTGTCCTGAGGCAATGATAGTGTAGTCACGTATATGGAAGTCGGAAAAATAATCCAGCGCAGAGCCGGTATCTATGATGTTGGTCTTGAGCCGGGCATCGGAAGAACAGGAAACGGTTTCGGAGCCGGCTTCGGGGTTGTGTGCACAGGAACCATCGGAATCGGTCAGGGTAAGAATATCCCCGTCCACACCGGCACTAATCGTCACATTTTGAGCAATGGCATCGCCGGTAATGCCGATCGAGTTGGTACCATCATAACTGCCCAGATAAAATTGGACATTCGTACCCGACAAATCGCTGGTCAAATCAAGCTCGGATGAAGCCGTGCCGTCAGAGCTACCAACAAAAGTGTAGTAACCACCCGGCGCAAAGTACAACATGTTGCCATCGGTAGCATCACTGAATGAAAGTGTGTTACCGTCAAGATCCACATTTCTATCTCCCGCGAGTGAATCATCTGCAGTATAAATGGTATTGCTAGCTCCGCCGCAGGCGGTCCATGACACGACTCCGCTGTTGTCCGCCGCCACGCAGCCCGAGCCGCTGCCGGCAAGAGTCGAGAGCGCCACGGCGCCGGTGGTGCCGTCAACAGTCAGGAAATGAGTGGTACCGTTCGCCGCAGCCACGTCGAGCAAACTTGATGGGTAGCTAGCACTGCTAGTCCTTGGTGTGATGAGAAAATTACCGTAATTTTGGATATAGTTAGCAAAGAGAGTAGTGTATGAACCGACACCGGAAGAAATTGCCCACATTTGAAACTGAATGCTATTTGAGCCGGCAGTTGAGCCTATGGACGTAAAAGCGGTCGCTCCGTCCGAACTACCCGCGAAGTTTCCCGACGAGCTAGCTGTACCTCCAGTGGACCAGATGATATTGTCATTAGTGCCATCAACATTAAACTGAGTACTACCATTATTACCGCTTAAATAAACTGCATCACCGCCATTGGCGCCTACTTGTACAGATGAAGTGCCACTATTTAAATAAACTGAATTACCGCCAGTAAGAGTAAGAACACCGCCTATACCATCTCCGGTTATATCCGCCGTTGTCGCATTGGTGGCTGAGAGTTCAAAAGAATTTATACTGCCGAATAGATCACTAGTGAGAGTAAGTGATACGGGAGCGTAAAGACCGTCATTGGACGATAAATTAACTAAAGTACCTGAATTGAAGGTACCTGTTTTCTCTATGCTAAGTGCGGTTGTTGTACCAGAACCATTGGTCTGAGTAAACGCAAGCGCGGAATTACCCAATGCCACGGTCCTGTCTCCGGAAAGCGTGCCATCTGAATTATAGATATTATTTACATCCTGCCATGTCGGCAGAGCACTTGCGCCACTTGATGTCAGGACTTGGCCGGACGAGCCGAGGCCGGAAACCTGCTGCAAATTTCCAGTTGCAGTTGTACCGCCGGCAAGAATGGCATAGGGGGTGAGCGAAGTGAGCCCCGTGCCGCCATAGTCAGCATTGATTTTCGTGCCGTGCCAGGTTCCACTCGTGATGGTTCCTACTGTTGCTATGTCTGTGCCTACTAGTTTGGAGGCGGTGATACTGCCAGCCAACATGCTGTTGGTGACAGCAGAACTGAATGATAATAATCCGTTAGCATCTGCTATAACGATATCAGTAGCTCCTGTGGTGGCAGGAGGCGTTCCCCCTGATTTTAATTTATCAGCAATTATATTGGCGGCAAAATAATTATTATCAGATGCACCTTCTTGATATATGCCCCACCTATTGGTGATATTAATAGATGGAGCTTGTTCTGTTTGGTTACTTATAAGAAGCCCATAATAATTAGTTACGGTTCCACTTGATGAAGTAGATATAGAACCTACATTAAAATTAGACAAGTAATCAATGGTTGACCCCGCATTGAATGTCGGCATATAAACCCAACTCTTGGTAACACTTAGAGTTCTTATGCTGGATGCTTGATCTATCGTGAGAGTATGCGGAGATGAATTGTTTATAGTTAGTGTATTTAACATGGCGGCAGTATCAGTTCCGTTATTGATGACTTGATCAGCCGAAAGTGTTAACTCGAGACTGTTAACAGTGGCCACTATTCCTGCATTTCCACTTAATCCAGCACCGTTTAAATTCAAGCTATCGTGAAAATATGCCAGCCAATTTGTGGGGGTTCCTGTCCCAGACACATTCGTTATTGCTTTCTCTACATGGAGTAGCCCAGCAGGAGAACTGGTTCCTATGCCTACGTATCCCGATGAAGAAGGTATTACTAAAGCTGGGTAGCTTGCACTACCTGTATTTGCCACAGTCAAAGTTCCTGAAGCATTAGTTCCTGTAACATTAAGTTGATTTCCAGAAGTATCTATAGTTGTATCCTGTGTCAGTGTTCCCCCTAGCTCCACGTCGTTTGAAGTCATCGTCAAACCATTTGAGGCGGTGTAGGCACTCACCGCTCCCCAGCTCAGACTGCTTCCATCTGTCGTTAAATACTTTCCCGAATTTCCTGTTTGATCGGGAATGATTTCCACGGAGCAGTTTGTATCCCCCGGCGCACATCCAGGGTCAAGTGTCTCACCCGGTTGATACTTGGTCGAAGGCGGTACCGCATACGCAACCGTAATCGTATAAAAAAAGACGACAAGAAGCGCGAGAATGGTTCGTCGATGACGCCAAAAAAATGTATGCCGTCTGCGCATAGATACCTCAATTGTAACGTACGCGACTTTAAATACAAAAGGAAATCCGCTTATTGCGAAGTGTCCGGTGTCGGCGGTTGATCTGAAACATCTGTTGAACTCGCGGGCGTAGTATCACCGTTTGATTGCGATGTGTCACTAGTGTCAGTCTCTGTTGTCGACGGCGCAGTATCACCCGATGAGGGAGCATTGTCATCCACTGGAGAGGTTTGTTCGTCAGAAGTGTTCGGCGACGGTTGATCGGTCTGATCAGTTTGGTCGGTTTGGTCGGTTTGGTCAGTCTGATCAGTTTGATCGGAAGAGGTGTCGGTAGAAGTACTCGTGTCATTGGAAGTATTTGATGACGAATCATCGGAGGGCGGGACCGTATCATCTGTCGAATCAGTACTCGAAGAAGTATTGTCAGTCGATGAAGTGTCGGCTGAAGATCCGCTGTCATCAGGTGACGTCGAACTATCAGACGATGGAGTGTTGTCAGCGGGTTGGCTCACGTTGTTCTCATCGAGAATAGTCTGCAGTTGATCACCGGAGAGACACACTTCGCTCCCGTCGCCCTTCGTGATACAAAGTTCGTCGGTGTGGACTTTCTTTGCAAAGAAATCTGCGATGCCATTCATGGCGTTTGCGAACCACGCCAAGAGTTTCGCCACAAAAGAAGTGTCTTCTTGACCATCAGGGGTGCTATCAATGAGACTGGTGATATCGCTTATCTGCAGATCAAGCTCTTGAATCGCCTTGATCACTTGCCATTGGTTGGGAAGTTGTACCGAATAAAAACCGTCAGCATCTTGCGTCACAAGTTCGGGATGCGTTTGCAAGACTTCTTGTGCGATGACACCCGTCAAGTGATCGCCGGAAGCAACAACATCGTATTCGTGAATTTTGAAAGTGGAGAAGAAATCCAGTGCGGACCCAGCGTCGGTGATGTTTGTTTTCAATCGTTCGTCAGAAGAACACGTGACGGTTTCCGTTCCGGCTTCGGGGTTGTGTTGACAAGTGCCATCCGAATCCTGCAGCTTAAAAATATCCCCATCAAAGGATGGGTCCTCTACGATAACATACCCTTCTGTGCCGGCACCTGACTTTGCACCACCCTGAAGTGTAATTATTCCTCCGTTGGTGTCACCAAAAACCGCATGCCCTGCAGTAAGCGAGATGGTTCCTCCGGATCCTGAACTGGATTGGCCAGAACCAGAATTGATAGTGACATCACCTCCATTTCCGGCTGTACTGCCTCCATTACCTGCTACAATACTAACATCCCCTCCTGAACCACTATCACCAGCGATACCACCGTTAAGCATCAAACCACCCCCGGGTCCAGTACCTAAACCCTCCCCGCCGATAAACTCCAAAATGCCACCAGCTATATCAGTATCTGTCGCGTCTACACCTGAAATAGCACCTATACCAGCCAAATCAACTGTTGAAAAATTTCTTCCAATGTACAACGTTGGTACAGTAACAAAGCTAGGGTCCCCTTGCGAACTGAATATAAAATCTCCATCGTGTATATTAACAGTCCCGTCCAGACTGACATTGCCGGTAACATTCAAAGCATCATCCGTAACTTCCACAACCGATACGTTGTCAATCGTGCCATCAAAACCAGAGTTTGGGATTATGCTAATAATATAATCGCTATCTTCATGCCACACTCCGGTAAAATTTACTGCGCCTACTCCTGCGCTGAAAGTTCCGCAATCTCCTCCATCCAAACAAACAATAATGTACCCGGTAGTGCCTCCTATATCAAGTTGCACTCTGTAGGTTGCTCCCTCTGTGAGTGTTCCTGTTTGGAACATGAGGTTACTGGATACACCGCTGTATACAACATCATTTGTATCATATGACCAACCGTTTGAATCGAGAGCACCAGCATCCGTTTCCCACCCGCTCGCATCACCGGTAAACGTGCCGTTGGTTATCTCTTCCGCTCCAAGTCCGCTATTTAAAGTAATCCCTGTTCCGCCGGTAAATGAAAGTGAGTATGTGTCGAGATTGACCGTTCTGTTTGCAGTGAGCGTCCCATCAGAACTATATATGGTGCTGCCGCCACCCGATATGATTTTTAACTTTCCGTTATTGTCCACGCCAAGTGCCTGATCACCACCGCCAACAAAATCAGTGAAGTACGTATCGCCAGAGACATTGATCGCGGGTTGAGACCCCGTTACATTTTTGACCGAAACATTATCAATCGTACCGTCAAAATCGCCCGATGCATCCAGCGTGATGATGTTTGCGCCTCCATCCCACGCGTCAGTAAAGGAAACGGTTCCCGCTCCCGCTTCATATGTATGCGCAGTATTGCCACCGAGCGAAACATTTACTGTTCCGGTCGTGCCGCCGATATCAAGGGTAACTCGGTAGTCATCTTCAACGACCATGCCGCCGGGGTCGAGCTGGTAGATTTCGTTCGAACCCGCATCGGAACTGTGAATGATGTCGTTGCTGTTGTATGCCCAGCCATCGTTTGGAAGTTCGCCATCCGGCGTAGTCCAGCCGCTGTTGTCTCCGGTAAAGGTGCCGTTGTCAACTTCTTCGGCGCCCAAGATACCAGCGTATCCTTTGATGGATACCTTCGCATCCGGCAATTCGCCGGTGTCGTAACCGAAGCCGAATTGATTCGCATAAGTACTTATTGTCGCAACTTGTTCCTTGACCGAGACGTTATCAATCGTGCCGTCGAAATCAGTGGAGGGCTCGAAAATTATTTTATAGTCGCCACCTGTCGAATTCCAGTGACCGGTGAAGTTCACACTGCCTGCGCCTGCCGCAAATTGATGACAGTCAACCTCACCTCCGAGACACGCCGTAACAGTGCCTGCCGTGCCACCAACATCGAACGTTACTTTATAAAGACCGTTCTCCGTACCGAGATCACCCGTCTGATCGAGGTCAAAGCCATCTCCCGGATCACGCGCCATCTCCCCACCATTTGATGCACTCCAAGACCAGTTGTTAGTATTTGCAGAGTCATTGCCGCCATTAGTCGTCCAGCCCGTAGCATTGGTATCAAAAGTGCCGTTCGTGATTTCTTCCGATCCATCCGAAAGCGTAGCGTGCTTGATGGAAAAATTATCAAATGTAGCAGAATCCGTATCTATTAAAAACCTGAAGAAGTCATCATCAGAACCGGCAATGAGCGTGACTGTATTGGTTCCGGTAGCGGCGGAATTTATTGACATTGATTCTCCGTTGGTATCGAACGTATTACCACTGGTATTACCCAAGAACAAATCAAGATCTGGGTTGCTGTCCGTAATCTGGTCAAAAGATATGACATACGCATCCCCGGGCACAAGACTTGCTATTTCTTGATTGAGTTCATAATTATAATCTGGAGGAGTACCCCCGCCGCCCGTACCACTACCGTTCGTGTACACCATATTGTTCTCACCAAATGTCCAGTCTGAACCATAGTTCCAACTGCTGGCGTCTCCGGTGAAGTCACCGTTGGTGGCAAGTTCCGTGGTGATACCTAAGCTAAATATGCCGTCACTGGTACCACCAAGAGCTCCGTCATTGTTGTATTGAATTTGCATATCACTTCCGCCCGGAGTTCCACCACCGGATGCATCAATCCATACCAGTCCACCGTCGCCGTCGGAAGAGAGCACTTGCCCGGCGGTGCCTGTGTCTCCGTTGGAATCGAGAATGCCGTTGTGCAAATATAAATTTCCGTAGACATCTATGAAATTGTTTTCGACATCCGACTCAAACCCCAGATTGTCTGCAGAAAGATTAAAATAATCTTCGTCAAGATCAAGTTCTGAATTCCATCCATAGATATAGCTGTATGCGTTGCCGGCCGCAACACCGGCAATCTGACCGCCCAGATGAAATTCACCATTACTGTATAAATTAAAGATAGAGCCTCCGTCTCCGCTCGCGACGTTTATAACTTGATTGCCATTAGGATAATATATCCGGTCGTATGACCACCCGTCGTATTGAGTATGACCGGTGGTTGAATCAAAACTAATTGATATACCGTCTGCCAGAAGTTGGGGGGAGCCGGTAACATCAACTTCACTATCGCCATCCACTTCATTACAATTGCCGGTAACATAATCGCACTGACCTTCATACCAGGAAAATGTGTCGGGTGAACCAGTGCTGTCTATATATGCATAAAAATAGACGTGGTCAGTGGTACTGCCGGAATAAGTACCGGAATATGTCGCGTCGTTCAATCCCGGATTGAGTTGATCGTCCGGCCAGAAGTTTTGATATTCATTATGCCCTCCTCCACCACCGGCAGTCGGAGCGAAAACGTTGAATTGTCCAGTGTTAAAATTGTTCCAGAAAGCATCGTCAGGCGCCAACCCCAGATAAATATTTCCGTCGAACGTGTGCGTGCCGGCCGTGTAGGTTAATGCATTGGCTACTGCATCTCCTAATATATCTACAGTGTTTGTGGCATCAGATGAACTTAAACCAAAATTATAACCATCATTATCATTAGACGTTGCATAAAGAGAAGCATATTTTGTACTGTCAGAAGAATTATAGGAAGTAATTGCGGCGTTTTCACTGCCAGATTGAGAATTTAAAAGTAACCAATAATAATCGTTATCGCCATTATAAATTCCCAAATAATGTCCAGTAAGATCTATATTTCTGTCTCCCGAGAGCGAACCGTCCGCGTTGTAAATATTATCCGTTATAAAATTTTCATCGTTGGTAAAATCCGACAGCGCGGTCGGAAACGTCGCAAGCGACAAGTCGCCCCGAAGATATTGCGCGGTGGTACCGAGCGTGATGCTGTTCTGCTTGCCCGCGAGTGCGTTCGCGAGATCAGTTTGGTCCGAAAGAGTGCCGCCAATGTTGCCCCAGGAGGTAGAAATGTCCACCGAGCAGTTCGTATCCCCCGGCGCACATCCAGGGTCAAGTGTCTCACCCGGTTGATACTTACTCGAAGGCGGTACCGCGTACGCAACTGTAATCGTATAAAAAAAGACGACAAGAAGCGCGAGAATGGTTCGTCGATGACGCCAAAAAAATGTATGCATTCTGCGCATAATAGGTACGTTCAGTATATCGCAAAAAAAAGCCTTCGAACACGGACTTTCAGGTGGATTGCGAAACTAAGTTAACGAACGACTGTTGTTAGATAATCAAGCACGTATTTTGTTGGCAGGTTTGCTTTGAACAGCATCTGCTTTGCGCGATAGATCGCTTCGCTGTGATGGATATTGCCGGCACTTGCGCCCTCGAGCTCGTCGAGGAGTGCGAGCGCGCGAGAGCGTCGTGTCGCGGCATCATCGTCTTTTTCTGCGGATTCTTTTTTTATTTCTTGGATGATGTCCTTTTGTTTTCGGTATGCTTCTTTTTTTTGCGGCATTTCGACAATCATGAGCCGGGATCGCACAGTGTGCGGCACCAGGTATGGATAGCGAGTGATGAAAACAATCGTGGTTTGCGGCGCAGGTTCTTCGAGTGATTTCAACAGTACCTGCGCCGCCTCCGGCGAAAATGCGGAAAAATAAATCACTTGTGTTCGTTCCTCCCCCGTTCCCTCGACTGCGAACTCCGCGACACTTCGCGCGTGTTCGATCGTGAGCCGCGGCACCGACAGCCCTTGGACCATCGGATCAACGGCGATCAACGCTTCGATGATTGCATCAAATACTTTTTCATTTCCCTGTACGAGAAACATTTTCTGTGGCGCATAGCGCGAGAAATCAATCATTCCTATTTGAGTATTATATAGCGCTATTCTCTTCATAGCGAGCGGAAGCAGAGAGGGATTCGTTAGGTAAATATCCGCGCTCCAAAAGTACTGTTTGTTTGAACGAACACGTTTCTACCGTTTCGCCAAAATCGATCGCTTGTAGTCATTCAAATGTTCGAGAAGCACACCGGCGCCCTTGGCAACTGCAAGGAGCGGCTCTTCCGCACAGCGAACTTTCACCCCGCTCTCCCGCGCGATGAGATCCGGCAGATGCGCGAGAAGCGCAGTACCACCGGTCATGACGATACCGTTATCGATGATGTCACTTGCGAGTTCCGGTGGCGTGGACTCGAGCACTGACTTGACCGCCTTGATAATCACTTTGAGTTCTTCGTCGATGGCTTTGACAAGTTCGTTGGTGGTAAGTGAGAGCGTTTTCGGCAACCCCGTCACTATATCGCGCCCCTTCACCGAACCCGTACCATCAGGATTGATCGAAAGCGCTGAGCACAATGTTTTCTTCAATTCTTCCGCGCTTTGTTCTCCGATGCTGACGTTGTACGCGCGACGAACGTATTCACGAAGCGCTTGATCGATTTTGTTGCCGGCGCATTTCACTGATGTCGATGCAACGACACCGCCGAGAGAAATCACTGCGACATCAGTGGTGCCGCCACCGCTATCGATGATCATGTGTCCGTTGGGTTCGTTGATTGGCACTCCCGCGCCAAGCGCCGCGAGAATCGGTTCTTTGACAATGAACGCGTTCTTCGCACCTGCCTTGATCGTCGCTTCGATAACTGCTCGTCGTTCCGTTGACGTAATGCCGCTTGGTACCGACACAAGAACATCGGGTTTAAAAAGTGACCATCGTCCAATTGAACGTTCAATAAAGTGTTTGAGCATCGCAAACGTGAGATGAAAATTCGCGATTGCGCCGTCGTGCATCGGGCGAATCACCATGACTTCATCGGGGGTCTTGCCGACCATCTCTTTTGCGTCCGCACCGATTGCCTCGACTTTTTTGGTGAGGCGGTTGACTGCCACCACTGTCGGCTCACTCAAGACAATTCCCTGCCCGAGTGAATAAACAAGGGTATTTGTCGTACCGAGGTCGATACCGATCTTTTTGGTCTGAAACGGGTTTTTCATGCGTGGTACCATAATACAGCATGCATATCGCTTCCGTCATCCCAATCGGCCGTGGCATCCCCTTTGATGTCCTCACCTACTACTCCTCCGAGCCGCTCGCCCCGGGAACTTTGGTGCTGATTCCGTTCAAACGAGAACAGCTGTATGGGTTTGTCACCGAGACCGTTCCGCTCGCCGAAGCAAAGACTTTTGTAAAAAAAGCGACCTTTTCGTTGAAAAAAATAAAAGGAGTCATTGGCGCGAACACCCTTTTTGCTTCCATCGCACTTGCGGTAAAGGAAACCGGTGCGGCAACCCTCGCTCCCGTCGGCGCAGTCGCGGGAGTGGTCATTCCTGAAATGTTGTTCGAGTACATCGCGCCGGAAAAACTTCCCATAACATTTTTTGGCGGAACAGCCGAGTACACGATTCAAACAAACAGAGAAAAAGTAGTGTTCGGTCCACGGGATGAACGGATCGACGAATACAAGCGAATGATTCGCTCATCGTTTGCGGCAAAAAAATCCGTGCTCTTCATCGCCCCGACGATCAAAGATCTCGAATGGTGGAAAGAGCGTCTCGAACGCGGCATCGCCCGTCATGTGAGCATCTTTCACAGCAAAGTTTCGAAAAAAAATCTTCGCCAATCATTTGCGTCACTGAAACAAACAGCGATCCCGCTTCTCGTTTTCGCAACGCCGTCATTCTCCGCACTGCCGATACAACTCCTCGGCACGATCATCGCCGAAGACGAAAGCAGTGCACTCTACAAATCAAACGATCGCTATGCGATCGACACGCGGATTTTCTTGCGGCGTTTCGCGCCGCTTGTCGGCAGTGTGCTCGTCTGGGGCGATACGCTTCCGCGATTTGAAACGCTCTATCGCACGGACATGACCCATCTGCCGCGCACCTATCAGCCCGACGGGCTGCATATCGTACCAATCGAGCATTACCGTACGACCCTCCCCAGTGAAGTCATTGAGCTCATCCGACATGCCGAAAAGAAAAAGCGACGCCTCTTTCTCTACACGAATCGAAAAGGCGTGGCGCCGCTTTCTCGCTGTAGTGATTGCGGCACGATCGTGACCTGTGAACACTGCGGATTGCCGATGGCGCTTCGCCATCGTGTTGTAGCAGGCATCCGCGAACGGTATTTTGTATGTCTCCATTGCGCCGCCACGCTCCCTTCCACGCACGTCTGTTCCTATTGTGGAAGTTGGAATATCACTCCCCTCTCCATCGGGACTGAAAGTCTCTATGATGCCGTCGTCTCGCTTGTGGGAAGCGATTCAGTAATCGCAATCGATGACGATCTCACTCCTGACAGCAAAACAATCGATGCGCTCATCAACACCATCGACAGTAAAAAATTCGCCATCATCATCGGGACGCAAAAAGCGCTTCCGTATGTGAAAAAAATTCACTATTCGATCATCGCATTTTTCGACCGTCTTCTTTCCACGCCATCACTGTATACAACCGAACAAACGCTTCGCCTCATCATGGAATGCAACGAATTTTCAAGTGAAGGAGTGATCGTCTGCACGAAAGTTCCTGATTTTCCGTTTACGCGCGATCTCGGGATGCAAAAGATAAATGCAATCATCGAAGACGAGCTCGCGCTTCGCAAACAACTCGGATATCCGCCGTTCGGATCACTGCTCAAGATTTCTCTCACCGTTCCCGATGGATATCGAAAAGAAGTCAGTGATCGGATGAATGAATATTTCAGCAACAATGACGCAACCGCGCTTCCCGCACGTCGCATAAATGCCGCAAGCATGAAAGTACTCCTCTCGTGGCTTGTAAAAGTAGAGAGTGAGTATATCGAGGAGGAAGGTCCGACACTCGTGCAATTTCTCTCTACACTCCGCTATCCCTACAAGATAGAAGAAAATCCCGAACGGTTGTAAGTGGTGGGTGTTTGCGATTTTTGAAAATGCGTGTTACTATCTACCCCTATGCCAATGGTAAATGTTGATGTGAAGCGAAACGCCCGCGAGAATCCTCTCTCGCTCATTCGTCGTTTTTCTCGAAAAATGCAAGAGAGCGGCATCATTCAAAAAGTGAAGGGTTCCCGTTACAGCGATCGACCACTTTCGAAACTTTCTGAAAAGACGCTCAAACTTCGTCGTCTCGCGCGACGCAAGGAAGTCGAACGATTGAAAAAGCTCGGCAAGATGTAATCAATGGCCGTTTTGGAGAAAAAGAATCTCACGGTAACAAAGAAAGGCGGCACGCTCCCTCGCGTGCCGTTTTTCGCGTTATACCATTCTATTCTCGGAGACGCGTACGAGCTTTCCATCACGTTTGTCGGACCGAAAAAAGCGCAATCTCTCAATCATCGGTATCGCAAAAAAAAGTACACCCCGAACACGCTTGCCTTCCCTATCACCAAAACTTCCGGAGAAATCGTGCTGTGCGAACGCGCCGCGCGAGCCGAGCATCATACATTTGACCTGCCGTATCAAACGTACCTCACCTATCTTGTCATCCACAGCATGCTACATTTGAAAGGATATCAACATGGCAGTACAATGGAGCGTGTAGAAAAGCGTCTGCTTACCCTTTTCACCACGGATGAAAAAACACGCAACAAACGTCGGCATTGATATCGGTTCATCGCAAACTCGCGTGGTAGTTTGTGGCGAACCGCTCTCCACTTCGGGAATCCCCACGATTCTCGGCATCGGCGTCGCAGAGAGCAAAGGGATACGCCACGGCTATGTCGCCAATCGCGAAGAGGCAACCGCATCACTTAAAAAGGCCCTCGAACACGCACAAGAAGAAAGCGGCGTGCGAATCCGCTCGGCAACGATTGCAATCGGTGGCATCGGGATCTCCTGCGAAGTCGCCACCGGCACTGCGGTGGTGAGTCGCGCGGATAGCATCGTAAGCCATTTTGATATTGAAAAAGCGATTACGGAAGCAGAGAAACTCATCGAGATAAAAAACAAATCAATCCTTCAGGCGATTCCGATCGGCTTTAAGGTCGATGGCAAAGAGCTCCCCACCCGCCCCGAAGGTATCATCGGCGGCAAGCTTGAAGTACAGACGCTCTTTGTCATGTGTCTCGAACAACATCTCGACGATCTCATCGCGGTCGCCAACGACGCGGGGATCAAAGTAACAAACTTTGTAGCGGTACCGATCGCCGCCGAACGATTTTTGTTGACCGACCTTCAGAAAAATTTTGGCTGTGTGTTGATCGACATCGGCGCCGATACCATCTCCATCGCCGTCTACGAAAACAATGTGCTCACCACACTACACGTCTTTGGTATCGGCTCCCTCGATATCACCAAAGACATCGCGCTCGGACTTCGCGTGACTCCTGAAGAAGCGGAAAGTCTCAAACTCGGTGTTGTCAGTTTCCAAAGCATCCCAAAGAAAAAGCTCGATGAAGTCATCGAAGCACGCCTCACGGATATTTTTGAACTCATCGACAAGTATTTGAAAAAAATCGGGCGAAGCGCGCTCTTGCCCGCCGGTGCGATTATCATCGGTGCCGGTAGTTTCGTCCCGATGACCGAATCAGTCGCGAAAGCGACGCTCAAACTTCCCGTCAAACTCGGACGACTCGACATGCCGAGCGCGAAAGGAATAGTAAAAGACCAACGCCTCCTTGTCGCATACTGCACGGCGGCCGCTGATATTGCGCCGCTTGCGGCGCAACCAACAAGCCGCCGTGCTTCCTCCGGTCCCTCCGACGGCGAGGACTTTCTCTCCGTTATCAAAGGATTTTTCAAACAGTTGATGCCATAAAAAAATCCTGAACCAATAATGATTCAGGATTCTTATAGTGTGTATTCAGAGTTTTCTTTTGTAAAACTCACTCCAGCTAGTTAGCTCTTCTTTCTGAAGCATTTTTTTTGCTAATCTAGTATTTTCGTTTGGAAAATACCTAGCAAGATATGAAAGACCCATTGTTAAAACGCCAAGAACTAGAAAAGTTTTATCCTTTGTATTGGATAAATAGATTAACAACATTGCAATTGCTGTTAGAACTATATACGTGGCAGATCTAACTTGTTTTGCTTCTTCTATACTTTTTATCCTTTCAAAAAGCTCTTGTTGTTTTTGCATATTATTTTTCATTTTGTAGAGTTTTATATTTGGGTTTATATTAGCACATATAAAGTTAATTGTCAACTTCTCTTGACGTTCATTGCCCTTTTTTGGGCTTCTGCTAAGATAGCGGGTATACCAATAAATCCCCCGCTTGACCGCGAGGGATAAAGAGAGTTGAGTATGCCAAAAATTAATCCAGATATAGAAACCGCCGCACGGATCAAGGTGGTGGGCCTCGGCGGCTCGGGCGGAAACGCCATCAACCACATGATCAGCAACAAGGTGAAAAACGTTGAGTTTATCGCCATGAACACTGATGTGCAGGATTTGCACACTTCCCTTGCCGAACAAAAGATTCATCTCGGCAAAAATCTTACTAAGGGCCTTGGCGCCGGCATGAATCCAGAGATCGGAAGTCGTGCGGCCGAAGAGACAAAGGCAGAGATCCAAGACGCGCTCAAAGGTGCGGATATGGTCTTTATCGCGTGCGGAATGGGCGGTGGCACCGGTACCGGTGCGGCGGCAGTCGTTGCGCGTGCGGCAAAAGAACAAGGGATCCTCACGGTTGCGGTCGTCACCAAACCATTCTTTTTCGAAGGAAGCCAACGCATGAAGATCGCGGAGAAAGGCATCGAAGAACTTGAGAAAGAAGTTGATGCCATTATCGTGATCCCGAACGACCGTCTCCTTGCGATCGCAGGCAAAGATACCACCTTCAAAGACGCATTTGCAAAGTGCGACGAGGTTCTTCGCCAAGCGGTTGAAGGCATCTCCGAACTCATCGCCTCCCCCGGTATCATCAACGTCGACTTCGCCGATATGAAAAGCGTACTCACCGATGCGGGTACCGCGCTCATGGGTGTCGGCTTTGCAACCGGCGATGGTCGCGCAGAAAAGGCAGCAATCCAAGCAATCAACTCTCCACTCCTCGACATCTCGATCAACGGCGCGCGTGGCGTTCTCTTTGCGATTTCATCAAACGACGATCTCACCATGGCGGAATTTCAAGACGCAGCAAAAGTCATTACTGAATCCATCGACAAAGACGCGCGTGTCATCATCGGTACCATCTTTGACGATACGATGAAGAAGGGCGAACTCAAGATCACCGTGATCGCTACCGGATTTCCGAACGAAGTAGCGAAGCGCGGCAACCTCTTTAGCAGTGCGCATCAGGCATTTACTCGCGAGGGCGACAAGCCGATGATACAAAAAGCTGAACCGAAACCAAGTGATGCGGAAGTAAGCGACGTTGAAGAAGACGACGATCTCGATGGGTACAATCCTTCCATCCCGTCATTTTTGCGAAGAAACAAGAAATAGACGGGTCACTCACTCAAGCGCGCAGTATTTTTTGAGCACGGATATCCGCCTTTAGTGGCGGATTCCTCGTACTCGGCGCCGTCGCGCCTCCACAGTCTCTAAAAACACTGTACGCTTTGGCTCATTTTTTGAAAAAGGAATTGACGGGTCTGCTATAATGAGAGCATGGAATATGACCTTGCGATTGTCGGCGGAGGACCGGCGGCCTGCGGTGCCGCTGTCTACGCCGCGCGAAAACAATTAAAAACTGCCGTTATCGCCGAAGAAGTCGGCGGTCAATCCTCCGTGTCGGAGACCATCTATAACTGGATCGGCACCAAGGCGGTAAGCGGCACCGACCTTGCAAAAATGCTTCGCGAACATGTGGAAGAATATACGGAGGGAAAAGGCACGCTGACGTTTGCCGTTGGATCACGAGTAACCACAATCACCAAACGTGATGGTGGATTTACGCTCGAATGTTCAAATGACACAACCGTGCAAGCGCGAGCGGTCCTCGTTGCCACCGGCTCGCGCCATCGCAAACTCGACGTCCCTGGGGCGGCAGAGCTCGACAACAAAGGCATTATGTATTGCGCGACTTGCGATGGTCCCCTCTTTTCCGGTATGCCGGTCGCGGTTATCGGTGGTGGCAACGCCGCGTTTGAAGCCGCGATACAGCTTTCTCAATATGCCGACCACGTCACGCTCATTCACCGGAACGACAATTTCAGAGCGGACCCGGTGACAATCGAAATGGTAAAAAAAGACCCAAAGGTGACGATCATCGCAAACGCCGAGCTCACGAGCGTCAAAGGAACCGGGCTCGTCGATGGACTTACTTACAAAACCAAGGGCGATGAGACAGACCATGAGCTTGCGGTATCCGGTATCTTTGTTGAGATCGGACAACTCCCCAACACCGAACTTGTCGACGGACTTGCACAGCGTGATGAACTGGGAAGAATCGTAGTGGATCCATACAGCCAGCGCACGAGCATCACCGGCATTTGGGCTGCGGGTGATTGCACTGATGGTAGATACCACCAAAACAATATCGCGACCGGAGATGCCATCAAAGCGATCGAGGATCTCTACATTTGGATAAAGACCGGAAAATAAATTCTTTAGTTCAATACCCGATTCTCTTTTTGTTCGAATATATTTCGGAAAAAACCCACGGTTTTGATGAATGACACTTCTGTCTCGAACGATCGCTCCGCTTGTGATCCAAAAATCGAAAGCTCGCTTAATTCCTCTTTTGGTGCAAGTGTGGAACGGTAAAAAAATAGAGAAGAACATTTTAATTTTTCCGCCGCATCATTTCTTCAAAATGCTAAACTAGGAATAATTTTATGGATCAAACAGAAAAGAAAAAGAAAGGGTTAGGCAATGTCTTCTTTGTAGGTTTGTTGAGCTTCTTCGGCGGCATCAGCCAAGATATGTTCGTGCCGATTTTACCGTTGTATCTTACGAACGTCCTCGGGCTGGACAAGACATTCATCGGCGTCTCTGAAGGGTTGGTAACAGCAGGAGCAAGTATCTTTAAAATTATCGCAGGATTTCTGACCGATAAGTTTGGGAAGAAAAAGCCGTTTATTTTTCTCGGTTATTTGTTTTCTTTAATAGCCCGCCCCTTGCTTGCTTTGACGACTTTCGGTTCTGCAATCCTAGGGCTTCGTTTTCTGGACGGAGTCGGCAAGGGCATGAAGGACTCGCCCAAAGACGCCCTCATTGCCGATTCAACGGAAACAAAAACTCGTGGCAGGGGGTTCGGCATTGCTCGCATGCTTGATACTTTCGGCTCGGTCGTGGGACCGCTTATATTGTTCGGGCTTTTGTTTTTTCTTAAAGATAGTCCGGCAAAATATCATATTATTTTGATTGCCACGGCTATACCGCTTTTTATTACGCTGGCTGTTCTAAAATTTAAAGTTAAAGAGTCCGTTACTCCACCAAAAGCAATCGGGTCTTCGGTAAATATCATTCTGCCCCGACGTTTTTATTTGTTTTTGGGCATTATGCTTATATTCAGTTTTGGCAATTCGTCAGACGCTTTTTTGATTCTGCGAGCGCAAAATATCGGGGTCACGCTTCTCGCTATACCGCTCGTGTACGCTCTTTTTAATTTTGTCTATGCCAGCGCTTCCGTGCCCCTCGGCAGTTTATCCGACCGAATCGGCCGAGAAAAAGTCATTATGCTCGGTTGGCTTGCCTACGCCCTTGCATATTTCGGGTTTGCGTTTGCGAATAAAAGCTATCAGATTTGGCTTCTCTTCGCTTTTTACGGGCTTTATTATGCGACCACCGAGGGCGTGGCCAAAGCATTTGTCGCGGACATGGTTTCGGCTGATTACCGCGGCAGGGCGTATGGTTTTTACAATACCGCAATCGGCATCATAGCCTTGCCGGCCAGTTTTATTGCCGGATTTCTTTGGGACCATTTCAATCCGTCCGCACCGTTCTTTTTCGGGGCTTCAATGTCGCTCGTATCCTTAATACTTCTTTTTATATTTTCAATTTATTTACCTAAGAACCAACTAGCTCATGAATAATCCAACTCTCGATATCTCTATTATATTCGGCGTTGTCTTTGGTTTTCTTGGTTCACTCATCGCGTACCTCATTACTTACAAGGAATGGGTGCATCATTACCCAACCAAAAAAGAACCGAAAAGAATTGCGTTACAGACAGCAATCTTCGCTTTCATTTTTTTTCTGCTTGTTTCGATTTTGTTAGGACTATTTTATAAACCATAAAGTTAGCTTGATAGCATGTATCTCGTACTATCACGATTTTTGCGGGCCGTCTCGTGTTAGAACCTTTCGCTGACAAAACCTGTAAGGCTTTTGGGACATTTTTAATTTTACCATACTGACGCACCTCGTGCGCATTAAAAAATGACTCGTCTTTTGTTGTTATGTTATACTCTCATTATGAAAAACGCACTGTCTGATGAAGTTGATGAAAGGAAAGTTAATGCTAATTTATACGTTATAGAAAACGGTCATGGTTCTTTTGAACTTGCTGAAAAATTTGCAAGTTTTGGCGATGACAGAGATTTGCTAAAATTTGCCACTGAATCCATAAAAAAGATAGATCCGATCGGCAAAATTCCACTCGGATTTACCCTTGGATTTGTTGCAACTTATCCAGATGTATTATTGTGGTGGAATAGTTTACCAGACGAGAAACAAGACAGCGTCTTAAATGATTTTGATGAAAATGATTTTTTAGATGAAAACCAAAAGATTAAATTAAGATACTTAAAAATTATAGTTGAGACATACAAGAAAGATATTGGCAAACAATTAGAATGCTCCCCAAACTAGTGATAATATCGTAGGATCTTGGATAATTAATACAATCAAGTGTTTATCCTATTTGGAAATGCAGGATCGGGGAACCCCCAAGTTATTTCATCCCACTCCATTTTATTCTTATTGAATCTGTAAGATTTACTGAATTCCCATTTTCCACTTGTGTTTTTTAAGGCAGAAGTAATAGCAACATTCATGGTTTGTATTTCATCTACAGAAATATCGATTCCAGCGGTATGTCTTATTTCTTTGTATTGTTCGTGTGAGGGAGAGATGAAAAGATTTAACATTTCTTTTAATCCAAGTTTTACTGACACCATTGCGGGGAACTTTGAACCATTTGAAAACCAAAAGCGAGTTTTGTTTATATTTTTATCATAAATCATATTTACATTTACTGATGGCATCATTTGATTTTCTACCATCTGCTGTGTTGCACGTGTATACTTAATAAGCCACCACAAAGTAAGTGATAATACTATTAGATTTGCAATACTTATGTAATTACTCATGAAATCTCTATGTCGTGCTATCACGACTCTGCGGAAACGGTGAGATTCGAACTCACGGTACGGTTTCCCATACGCTGGTTTTCGAAACCAGTGCCTTCAACCACTCAGCCACGTTTCCATATATTCACTTTGTTCATATGGAAACCGCTTACACGGTTCCGTGGCTGGGTGGTTCGGAACCAATGTTCCGGTTCAAAGACAAGCAGTTGTCTTTTCACCCATCTCAGCCACGTTTCCATATATTCACTTCTCAGCTCTGTTTCCAGTTATCAGAGAATACAATATACTCTAAGGTAACGCAAAGGTACGAGGGTGTCGGAGTTAGTGGGTTAGACCACAACACGACATCTTTTTTTTTTATATAAAAACACCCCTCAAATCAACGGGGTGCTAAAAAGGATCGTCTCCTTTAGGATCGACAATAGAGGTCCATTGCGCCTTTCCCTCTTCTGTTCCAATCATATGAGATCCTTTGTTGTGACGGTTGTCTCTTGGGTTGAACTGTAACGTCAACTTTTTTTCAAACTCCACAACACAATTTTCATACAGTGCTTGATCTCGGACAACCTCGATCGGAAATTCAATTATTCCAATTCGATAGTCGTGCGTCTTCAGTTTGCGGAAGTAATTTGCATTGCCGTGATTCTCCAGCTGGGACTTTACGAAATGTGCATATGGTCGGGCACGAAGATCTTTTGCCTTACCAATATAAACAGTCTTCCATATATTTCGAGACTTTTTGCTTTCAGAGATGAAGTAAATCCCGCGTCGTAGTCGAAACGGAACAAGATTTGATCTTGGTTGCACCTTGCACCGTATACTTCGAGGGATTTCATCACGTAAATTGAAAAATGGTATCTCTGTTTCAGGAACCGGAAGCCCTTTTTCAAAAAATGAAAGCACTCGATAATAGGTGTCATTCAACGTGGTCTTTGAATACGACAGTCGCACTTGCGCAACAACGGCATCAATAAGCGACGGGGGTGTTTGGATGATTGAGAGAAGCGCTTTTTCATGATCAACACGATACCGACGCATATGCAAGATGATTTGTTCATAAAGATCCTTCGAAGAAGCTCCCGTGGACAAAATCATATTGGAGTCACGTTCTCGCAGTACAAACACCCCTGTTTTATTCCTTGCTGAAGGAATAAAGTTATACCGCACTCGTTTATCTTGTTGAGATCTAAATACAAAAGGAAAAAAGTGGAGCTTTGCAAATGAGAGACGATGAACCTGTTCGAGAGAGGAAACGATGTGTTTTTTAAAAGGGCAAGCAACAAACAGCTTTGCCCAGTTTCGTTTTGAGGACATAGGCTGTGTTTTTATTGTTTGTTCTATTTTCCTTTTTTGAAGAGAAACGTAAACTAGACACGCCCTTAAAAGATGGTGAAAATAAAAAAGCGCGAGACCCCGGTATTACTCCGGAATCTTCACGCCTCTGTCTTTTGGCTCAACAAAAGTACGCGGGATTTCTATCAAATTGTCATAGATTGAGACTTTTTTTCCGTAATCTTGCCAATATTGATTCGCATCGTTGTATGCAACTTCTGGATGATTTTTAACAAATCCACTGGTGAAGTCGTGTACATTCCCTTCAAAACCATACTCTTCCAACCTATCTCTAAAGATGACAGTATTTCGTTGCCCTGTCTCTCCTTCCCATTTTTTGTCTTTATCGTTCCATTTCATTGGATCCCAATCAAAACCGGTAATGATGTTGCCCTTGTGTCGTGCCAACAATTCCACCAGGAGTGGATTGTTAACACCGATAATTGCAGTGAGCGCCTTCAGATCGGTTGTTGTCTCCATTAGAGTTGCCATATTAAGCGGTGCTTCGACCACCATAATATCTGCAGTTGAATCAGTGGCACAGGTGATATTGAGTCCGCCATGCCTCATCCTTGTTTCTTTGGACCGAAGTTTTCTATGGCGGAGTTGTTTAGGGCAATTATCAATGATAGAGCGACCGTAGATACTATTGATAACCCCTTCCACTTCTAATGGAAACGTCAGACGGTCCTCAAGTATCGAATACGGCAATCCCCATTTATTTTCTTTCGGATCAAGTAATCGGCGTTGTCGTTCAATCGGATAGCCAAACTTTTCCAAAATTTTAACCGTTCGATTGTGTACAGTTATTCCCGGTGAAAAACCAAGAAATCCATACAAGACAAGTTCATCAAAAGTAAATCCATTCAACAAAAGACCCGCGATCACACGCCAATCGGCAAACCCTGCCTCCAAGATATTGTAGGAACACCACGGATTGAGTCCGCGCTCAACCCACAAATACATCTCCGCCTTACTTCCCCAAAAAGACTTTCGAAGGATACTTTGAGCACAGAGCATGATCTCTCTATGTCTCGGCGGAATGACTAGCTCTGCAAGTTCCCATCGAACACCTTTACTAACACCGATTTCTACCCCTTGTGGAACGGTGAAGGGATTGAATGTCCCACCAACACCACAACCAAAGCACGTAAAACGATCGATGTCGGGAGAGATTTGGCAAGAAGGGGTTTTCTCATAATGAACTGGGCAACAGATCTTTCCTCCTGTTCTTAGATTAAATCCTCTTTCAGCCACAATGTCTCCTGATGCTACCAACTTTGCAAGAACACTAAGATCCATCTCCAAATACTCTTTCTTTCCTCTTTTCTCAACGATTTCAATCAGATTAAACCTGTCCTTGAACTTCCGCTCATGATATTGGCGAATGATTGATTCCATGGAAATGGTATCAGCAAACTTCACCCCTTGCGTTGTTTCTCCGTCAGTCAGTAGAAGTTGTGTGGAAGTGTTGTCCTGGCTTTTTATCTGTCGCTCTTTTCCTTCGACGAGTTCGGTTGCAAACTTCATTGCGAAGTTGCTCGCTACCCGTAGAGAAGCACGGCGCTTCGCCGGAAAGAACGATTGGACAACTTGCTCCTGAAACGCTTCTTTTACTTCTTCTCTCGTAAGCGCCACTTGATGAACAATGGGCAACGTATCAGGAAAGAAATAGACCAATTCTCCCGTGAGAGAAAACGACTCCGCCTCCCACAGACTTTCAACATCCTCTAGCTTGGCAAATCCGGAAGCAAGCGAGTGCGAAAGTACCGTTGTTGAAAGGTAACGTTTTAGTTGCCGTTCGTGTTCAGGAAGAGGTCCGCCCATCACGTCATCCTTTTTGATGATGTTGAGCTTTTTCTTCATGGATTTTGGACTGTCGCCGATGGCAAATTTCCAGTCGCTGATTTTCAACTCGACGTGCCTCCCAAAGGAATTGAGAAGCGCTCGGACAATATGTCCAATCGACGTGAAGTCGTGTTTGGACATATGGCGTATTCGCTGGAGTTGTTTTCGAGTCGGTGACTTGCCTTCTATCTTTACGACAGAAAGCGCGTCAATCCTCCCCGTAGCAACATCCGAAGAGTTTTTCAATACTGAAATCTCTCTAAACAATGGTGTGCTTCCTCGTTCTCGAAAATATACCAATGCAGCAGCCCATGTCATAAAGGTGAGAAAATACAAATACTCGTCTTCAAAACCAGTGCTCTCTGCGTTTATCACCTTCTTCATATGGTCTCCATACACATAATGAAGATCCTTTAGAAGTGATTGATACTGAGAACTTTGGATTGGCAAATGAGACCGTTGCATTTCACGTGCAAGGATTGTCCATGTCCTTTCAATTTTTTCTGCAAGCTTCGCAGTAAGCTTTTTTCTCTTTTTCTCTACCGCTCGTGTTTCCCGATCAGGCGGCAATGCTTCGAGCAACTTGTAGTCAAAATCATTTGGAAACATTGTGCCTTGAGATAGAGAAGTGCTTAAATCGTCCTTTTTATCTGCAGGATCAATAGCTAACTCTCCGGCAAACAATGAAGGAATAGCGATGTGGCCGATTGTTCCAAATCGTTTTGTTTTGTCAGTATTCTGAGAACTAATCTTTTCACCAGTAATCGCTTCTTTCAATTTCTTTGCCTGTTGATTACAAGAGGCAGTGCGAGAGAGATCACCGTAGTAGACTTTTTTATCGCTCTTTAGCATATCATCGGACAAAACAGTTGCCATGTACGGAATTACTTCAACAGGATTTTTTATTTTCCCTGCGGTTAGCAGCGCTTCACTTAGCAAATCAATGTACCCTTGCGGGTAGGCATACCGAACCCATTCCGAAAAGAAAGGACGGTTGATACCTTCTAGTCCGCGCTTAATATCAGCAACGGATATTTGTTCAGTAGGCATATACCCTCCTTTGTTTTTAGGTTTAAGAATATGGTTGTCAAACAACCCTTTTCGAACTAGATACTATAGAAATCGAAGCGCCTGTCAATAAATCTCGGTGAACAGTAGAGAACCTGAGTTCGAACAAGCCAGAATGGGAAATTTTCGGGGATTGAAAAAAGATGGAAGTGTGGTGAAATTGAAAGTGCATAGAAACGACCTGATAAATAAACTGATCGATCTACAGAATGATCTTACGTCAATCACTACTATTCTTAAGACAGGAAAAGAAGGTAGTTTATCCACAAAACTTGTCGAGAACGACAATTTTTCCGGTCTTACTAAATATACGTTAGTAGCATAGAGTTGGGTTATGAATAAAAGAAAAGATATAGTGCTTAATAATTTAAAAGAGCTCCGATTGAAAGCTGGGTTAACTCAGAAACAAGTTGCCAATCGATTAGGACTTCAATGCGAAGATCGACTTTCACATTGGGAAAACGGGCAGGCAATGCCGAGTGTGAAGAACCTATTTAAATTGTGTAACGTTTACAATGAGGGTCTATTAAATATTTATGAAAATAAGTTTACGGTAAAATAACCTCATCTCCTTCAATATATTTTTTAGAAATCTCTTCTCCTCTAAATTGATAAGTAATAATAAATTCCTTTTTTATTCCAGGCAAAGGATCTTCTCCTGCTACTTCATTTGTAATTAAGAACTCTAATTTTTTATCATTTTCAATTAAAGGAATAATTTTATCAGCAATATCTATATAGGTATCATTTTTACCGTACATAGCTTTTTTTATTATGATCTTATCAATAATTTGTTCAGATTTTATAAAAAGAGATTTTCTTATTTTTTTAAACTTTAACCATGACCATATTAGAAAACCGAACAAAACTATGGTCAATATTGATGCGGTGATGAAAACGGTACTAGTTCGAGTATCAATATTACCTAAAGAAACACCAAGAGTAGTAAAGAAAAGCCCTAGGTATATTTGAAATTCAAAGGAATAATTATTAAAAGCATTTACTCGATCTTCTGTTACAACATAAGCATTCTGTGTCATGCCATGCAGAGTCGTTTGAACTAAACCATCGTCGAATATTTTTAGATTCGGCATATTATTTCTTCTCTAAAGAGATACCAGAATTAGGATATTTCTTTTTTAGTAACTCAACTACTGAGTTTCTTATATTATCAATTTCAGGTTGAGAAGGACGATTAAGATTAGGGTTGTTATTCATAAGAAATTCCAATAACTTTTCCAGAACTCCTATCCTGAATTCATTTTCGAGTATTTGACTTGAATCTATTTCGCCAAATTTTATTCCCATTATGATATTCTAACACAAAATAAGTTTTGTGTCCATTTAATATTGTTATAAATAACAAGTGGTGAGCGATAGAGGATTCGAACCTCTGGCCTCAACAATGTCAATGTTGCGCTCTAACCAGCTGAGCTAATCGCTCCTCAAATGAGGTATCCGAAATAATACCAGAGCAAATGCATATTTGCCAACAGTGTTTTTTATGGTATAAATAGGAAAATCCTCGTACATGGAAATCAAGAAAATCACCCAGACTCCAGGGATTTCATTCTTTACTCTTGGCGTCCCAAAAACAATGATGGTCGTTCCGTTCCTTGGGACGATCACTCGTACAGCAATCGGTCTGCCGCAGATGGTAGCAGATATTCTTGCTCTTATTTTAAGAGGGAGAAATGTTATCCTCGATTCGACAGTGATTATCCTTATTCATCTCACTGATGAGATGACTGAAAGGATAATAAAAAATAAGTTCTTACAGAATGAGATTGTAAGCGCAGTGGGAGATGGAGGCACGATAAGAATATGGTTTCTCGGGCCTGAGCAAAACAATTCCAAGGTAAAAAATGCGTTGGCAAAATGGTGCCCGGAAAAACATCTCTATGTGCATCCCCTGCTGGCAAAAGATAACTTTTATGGAATAGGAAGGCGACAAACAAGCGCCACCACTTATTCCTATGAGCTTATCAAAATCCCAAAAGAAAACTTCGCTTCATTGAATTAAGCCATTTGTTACCGATCAAATGGCTTTTTTGATTTTTTATAGAAAAATGTTACAATGCGATTCGTTATTTTGACCCTATCGTCTAACGGTTAGGTGTCAAAGTTTCAAGTCGGTAGAGAGGTGAGCTTGGGAAGGGACCCGAGCGCAAGACCTTGAGCGTCGTAGATGCGAAAGGTGTACAGTTCCTGTAAGGAACGATTCCGGAATCGAACCCCGACTGTTATTTACAAAAAATTATGGCCCTATCGTCTAACGGTTAGGACGCCGGCTTTTCAAGCCGTTAATCGGGGTTCGATTCCCCGTAGGGTCACAATCAGAAACTCGCTCAAAAAGTTGCCCCGCGCGCTGGCGCGCGGTAATGATGAGGGGGTGGTGGAAATCCTCGCCCGCCGTGCGGGCGCAAGCGAATTGGGTGGGTGGGCAAAATGAGACGTAGACGGACTTGTCCCGCAATTGCGGGTTCGTTCCAATTTTTTTGAAATAATCACGAATTTCAAAAAAATTATCAGTGGTTCGCAATTGCGTGGCTTTTTTCATATCCAAAATCCATTCCCGCAAGGGTTCGACCCAATTCTTTCTTTCTACTCGGGCGGAGTCTATTTTTTGAGCGAGAGACACTTTTTGTTTTAAAAGCTCGTTTTTCTTAAAAATATAGTTTTCTTTCGGTATATCGCCGTCCAAATACAAATTCACCAACTCATCGAGCTTTTGTTCTGTCTCTCGTTCATTGTCTTTCATCCGCCCGAGCACACTTCCCGACGAGGATTTTTCACTTTTCTCCCATTCATCAGTTTTCTTGATCATATATTCAATCCACTCGTCGGGAAGAACGATTTTTTGAAGCTGTTCCTGTAATTGCAAAACGAGCGAATCTTCTCGCAAATATCCTTGTTCACATTTTCCTTTCTTTTTAGTACAGCGATAATAGCGATATTTTGTGCCAAAACGATTAGTCGCCCACTGCGCAGAGATCATACTTCCACACTCACCACACTTAAATAATCCAGTAAAAGGAAAATTGTGGCTTTTCTTTGATTTGCGAGGATGAGAGCGTTCTTGCAATCTTTTCTGTACAGCTTCAAATAAATCGTGAGAAAGAATTGGCGCAAAGCTTCCGGGGAAATATTCCTCGTAATGTTTAGTAAGTCCTAGATATGCTTTGTTCGTTAATATTCTCCACACGGAAGCTTTGCCAAGTGGCGTTCCGGACTTTGTCGTAACTCCATGTAGAGCCAAAAACTCCGCTAAGGATTCAAAGCCGTGGTGACCTTTTGCATATTCTTCAAAAGCGCGGACGATAATTTTAGATTTCACCACATCAGGTTCAATATTTCTTGTTTTCGGATTATTCACATATCCAAACGGCGCTTTTGTGAGCCATTCACCACGGCGGAGTTTTTGGCGGATTCCACGCTCAACATTTTGTTTTAAATTGTCGGAGTAATACTTGCTTTGTCCGAACGCCACTTGAAGCATAAATAGCCCTTGCGGGGTCGGTTCAAACCAAAATGTCGGAAAACGCAAAGAAACAATTTTGGTCGTATCTACGGCGTAGATGATGCGTCCGCCATCAATAGAATTTCTCGCTAAACGATCAGGATGCCACGCGAGAATACCCACACCATCCATATTTTCAATTTTCCCCATCATCTCGCCGAATTTCTCACGACCGGGTTTCTTTGCGCTTTTTGACTCTGTAAATTCTCCAAGAATTTGCAGGTTTTCTTTACGCGCAAATTCTCTCAATTCAAAAAGCTGTGCCTCGATAGACATGACTTGCTTGTCATCATCTTCTGTTGATTTGCGAGCGTAAAGAAAATATTTTGGTTTGTTCATATATGTTTTTGGATTATGAAAAAAGAATAGTCCGTTGTTGTCTCATTTCTTGCACCCATGCCCACCCACCCAATTCGCTTGCGCCCGCACGGCGGGCGAGGATTTCCACCACCCCCTCATCATTACCGCGCGCCAGCGCGCGGGGCAACTTTTTGAGCGAGTTTCTGATTGTGATGTATTACTAACCTTTGCACGAACTTTTTTTGAACAAGAACACTAACGAATTCCGTCACGGCTCGGATTACCTCGCCGTTCCGCCCTTCGCCCCATCGCCTTTCATTCTTGTTTTGTTTGGCGGGGGGAATTCTTTT
>DASZSN010000025.1:0-4220 GCA_035548655.1 Minisyncoccota bacterium | reverse complement strand
GCTGCAAGTTCGTGCAGTCCGCCATGTATCCATGGCGCAACGGATATTCTGCATTCAGCAATTCTTTCGTGCTGAGGCCTTTCTTTCAATACCATTTCATCAAGATAAGCACAAATATTTTTTTCCATAATGATGTGTTTTATGAATGAAGAAGTTTTGTAGAACTCTACACTTTAGATAGATAATGTCAATGTGCTTCTAACTTGAAAATATAAAACAAAAATCTCCCGCATGGCGGGAGAGAAATAGTTATTGGTTAGAATGCTAGAATTCTGATTGAAGAGCAAGTGACACTGTGACACTTATCTTCCCTTCATAAAATGCAGTTGGACTAGCATTGTCGTCAATAGTGATAATGCCCCAACCAAATTCATTTTTGAAGAACTTGGAAATTTGTTCCTTTAACTCATGGAGTTCTGCTCGTCGCATTTCTGACGTACAGATAATAACTCCCTTCACGACTATTGAGGGTTCATCTATTTCAGTCTTGAACCAGTTGACTCCAGGATCTTGAAGCAACATAAGCTCGCCAATTGCATGGGTTTTCAGTGCAAGGATAAGAATTCGAACCACTTGCGCTCCCTCATCAGAATAACTTAAAAATTTTCTTGCACTCTCATCTGTAACCGTCTCAATAGATTTCAAGACAGCATCAACGAGAAGCCCTGTAGCCACAGTAACCGTGTTGGTTGAGCTTTTAACTATTTGATTCATTTGTCAGATTTTTTCTGATACTACTTTTATTTGATTGAGTGTCAAGCAGCACAGCCGTCATGATGATTTACAAAAATATATCAAGAAACAAAAAAGTTCCACTACAATAACCTCTACGAGGTATACTGTACTTTTATGAAAGCACTTAGAATAATTTTATTGATACTCATCATCGTAGGAGTCGCGGCACTCGTCACGCAAAGATTGTGGGTGCCGAAACTTGTCGCATACATCCTCTCGCGTGAACAATCTCCTGTTCCTGCCGTCACCGTGCAGGCACCAATACAACTCAGTGATGGACGTCAATGCTACACCTACACCCATGAGGCAACGCAAGATGCTCCCTACACCGTCCATGAATTTCTTGATATCACCATCAACGGAACCTCTGTCACCGGCACAAAGACTGGTACCCAAGAAGGCCCGGACATGACCAATGGGTACCGCGGTTCATTCGTCGGTACACTGAATAACAATATGATACGGGGCATTTTCTCAGCAACCATCGAAGGCGCTGCAAATAAAGAAGAAGAAATCTATAAGGCAACCACGACTGGAGTCGAGAAACTTCGCTATCCACTGACAGAGAAAGGTGGCATACACGTGCCCGACGAGACACAATCTCCTACCGCGCTTCGCTACGCTCGTGTTGAGTGCACCGGATCAAATTGAATCTCGATTCATACGTGAAGTCTATATAACATCGTTTAGTACCTCTTCGAGACCGACTTCCTTGAGAGACGAATGTCATCGTCCTTATTGACCACGGCCAATGTGGGATGCTGATAGGTGAGGGAAGCCGTCAGCTTCTACAGTCTGCTACAATGAAGGTATGAAAAAACCATTGTTACTTGCGCTGGTTGCGGCTGTATACATCGTGGTCATTGTGCTCGCGGCACAGAACTTCACGTTTGTTGTGCCAAAAGAAACGATCATTGCCCCCATCGCAATGCTTGGATTGCTTGTATTCTCCGCCGCTATCATGGGATTTTTGTTTTTGTCCGAGCCATTGCGTTTGTTTATGGAAAACAGACAGCGGGAAGCGGTGCTCTTTTTTGCAAAGACGGTAGGATGTTTCGCGTGCTTTGTCGTCCTTTTCATTGTGGCGCTGTTCTTGTTGTAAGATTCGTCTCCACTAACAAAAATCTCCCGTTAAGGGAGATTTTTGTTAGTGCGTGAAAAAATTACTTTTTTCCAACCTGACATCCACATGTACAGGTGCCATCTTCGTTCGTGTGCACATGGCCGCAGGCTTCACATTTCTTTTCTTCTTCTGCCATTGTGTTTTGTAAGTTACGATTGATAGAGTCGACCTTTATTTACTCTACCACCCAAAAAATTCTTTATCAAAGGAGATTTGATATAGGCATTTATTTGATACTGTGCCCCCATGGGTCTCCCAACCAGAGACGAAGCATAAAGGCTTCTGGGAGAGTATGTTGCCCGACCAAGACATCCAGACACCATCACCTTTTTTGCGTCATTGCACTAGAACTTCCTCTTTTTGTGTTGTACAATTGAACCATGGAACCTGAACTCGAAAAGCCGGTGCGACACTACTACGGGGACACGACTCGCATTATCTTTATCGCAGTTGGCATTATCATGCTCTTGTCGATGCCGGCAATGACCGGACAGGTCGGCGTCCCGCTCGGCTTTATCATTGCCACGATCGTTCTTCTCGGGATTGCCGCGGGGCTCACGAGTCCGGTCAAACCATCGTCGCTCATCCTCGATGTGAGTGTTTCGATACTCGGACTTATCTTTTTCATCTACACGGTGTGGTTCATGCGCTCGCACAACATCGGAGGATTTTTGTTGTTCTTAAGTCAGCTTATTGCCGTGTTGTTTCTCATCGCCTCGTATTTATCCATCAAGTCGTTGCGCGGCTACAATGCGCGCAATTGATTTTTAATAACGATTTTTTAAAAAAATGAAACATCAAAGCATAGAAAATTCACCGATCGCAACATTTCTTTTTTCGAATACAAAAATATCTTGGGTATGGCTTGTCATACGCATCTACGTCGGCTGGCAGTGGCTCTCCGCAGGGCTCGAAAAAGTCCACAGTACGGCATGGGTGGGAGCGAATGCGGGGAGTGCCATCACCGGTTTCGTCAATGGTGCGATTGCAAAAACCGGCGGTGCGCATCCTGACGTGCAAGGGTGGTATGCGTCATTTCTCCAACATAGCGTTCTCACGCACCCTGTCGCATGGGCGCATATGGTCGCGTGGGGGGAAGTCTTTGTCGGGATCGCGCTTCTTGCGGGGATACTGACCGGTATCGCGGCTTTCTTTGGACTCTTTATGAATCTCAACTACCTTTTGGCGGGGACGGTGAGCACCAATCCGATCCTTTTTACACTCGCAATCGGCATTATCCTGGCGTGGCGCATCGCGGGATATATCGGCGGCGATTATTTCTTGCTACCACTCCTTGGCACTCCGTGGCATCGGGGGGCATTGTTTAAAAAATCCGCGCCGCCGGAATCACAAACGTCATGAGACAATCGACGCGTATATTTCTTTTGTTCTTTGCGGTGGTGACGCTTCTATGCGGGCTGGTATATGTCGCTGTTCAACAAAGTATCCGACAAGGAGCGAATGATCCTCAAATTCAAATGGCGGAAGATGCCGCGGGACTTGTCGCGAGCGGCTCACTCTCCTCATCGCCACAAACACTCGTTGCTGTCGACAAAAGTTTGAGTCCATTTCTTATCGTTTTCGACGATACAGGCACTCCCACAATTTCCACAGCGGTACTTGATGGCAAAACACCGATTCCTCCGCAAGGAGTGTTCGATTTCACCAAGACGCACGGCGAAGATCGCATCACCTGGCAACCCAAGGCGGGAGTGCGCATCGCCGCGGTCATTGCAAAGGTTCCCGGAACTTCCGCAGGGTTCGTGCTTGCGGGACGATCGCTTCGAGAAGTGGAACAACGGGAGTCAAAACTCGCCCTCCAAGTTGCGGGCATATGGGTGCTGAGCATTATCGTCATCCTCTTGCTTTCTTTTCAAAAAAGGAGAAAATCCACCGAAGACGACCCCCACTTTGAACGGTAATGTTTCGGGTATCGGCGTGTAGTAGAAAGAGTACTGACAGTAACGCGGTTTTCTTATTTTTCTTATGAATTCATTCCAAAAAATCAAACTCTATGTTCGCGCACACAAAAAGCGAAGCATCTTTTTTGCAATCATTATCCTCTTCGTGGGGTACTTGGTCATTCATGCCGCCACTAAGACGCCGGCGCAAACAGAATACGTTCTTAGCCAAGTGACTCGCGGGTCAATCATTTCGTCAGTCTCCGGTACCGGTCAAGTTGCGGCGTCAAATGAAATAACGCTCACCACTAAAGCATCCGGAACAATCATGAGCCTCCCCGTTTCGGTTGGACAATCCGTCCCTTCCGGCGGACTTATTGCGGCGGTCGACTCTCAAGACGCACTTCTCGAACTTGAAAATGCGCAAGTGTCATATCAAAATCTCCTCACCTCAACAAACA
>DASZSN010000024.1:0-13893 GCA_035548655.1 Minisyncoccota bacterium | reverse complement strand
CTCAAACGCGGTCAAAAAGGAAGAAGCCGGCTATGGCATCGGACTCTTTACCGTTCGGTACATCATTGAAAAGCATGGCGGGGAAGTATCGTTTGAAAGCAAGGAAGGAGAGGGAACCGTCTTTACGGTTTCCATTCCGCTTAAAAAAAGTTAAACTGATCGTATGAAAAAGATTCTGGTCATAGAAGACGATGATTTCCTCAGAGACCTCGAAGGAGGGAAGTTTGCCGCAAAAGGGCTTGATGCCACGTTTGCCAAATCAAGCGAAGAAACTGACGCCGCGCTTCACGCCATGACACCGGATATTGTCCTGCTCGATTTGTTGCTTCCCGGCGTTGACGGCTTTGAGATTTTGAAAAAGTTGAAGGCGGATGAAAAAACAAAAAACATCCCCGTGGTTGTATTTTCAAATCTTTCCGAACAAAAAGATATCGATCGCGCAATGTCCGAAGGCGCGCTCGAATTTATCGTAAAATCAAATTACACACTCAATGAGATCGTGGAGAAAATCGATGCGATTCTCAATACAACAAGTCCCACACCTCAAGCGCATGCGTGAACAATGAAAACCGCACACTCCATGAAGCAAAAAACAACATCCCCGCACTGAATGCGGGGATGTTGTCATGGGTAACGATGCGTTATGCGCGCTGTACGTTTACCGCGTTGGTCTTTGTTTCGCCGTTCTTTTCGGTCTGCTCGGTCTCGAAGGAAACTGTGTCGCCTTCGTGGAGATCTCCAAATGAGACCCCAACGAGCTTATCCTTGTGGAAGAATATGTCTTTTGATTCTCCTTCGACATTGATAAAACCGAATGACCGATCAGAAACGAGTTTTTTGATAGTGCCTTTCATGGTGTAGTGCAATTAGATGAATAAAACTCAAAATGATATAAGAAAATCGACTTATTATCTATTCATATAATTACTTTGATGCTTTCAGAGTATCATAGATAGATGGGAAAGTCAACTTTTTTCATTTTTTTCCGGATGGGTGAGGTGGTTGTGTGCTAAAATTGCTCCATGTCAGCGCCCGCGAAGCGACACCATCACTTCATCTACAACCGATATTGGCACGTGTTCGTCACGTTGCTCGTGGTAGTCATCCCGATCATCTTCTTTCTTATCTTTGCGGAGATTACCAAGATTACGTTCCGCACGTTATTTTCCGACATTGGCATCTCACTTGTGCGTCTCGCAATCGCATTTGTTATTTCGATCATCCTCGGATGGGTATGCGCGGTCATTTTTTATCGGGGGAAGGCGTCGACGGTCGCACTCCCGATATTTGATGTGTTGCAAAGCGTACCGACGTTTGCGGCGCTTCCATTTGCGGTGATGTATTGGGGGCCGAGTCCGACAACGGTGATTTTCTTTCTCGTGCTTGCGATGATCTGGCCAGTACTCTTTAGTGTTATCAACTCGCTCAAGCTCATCAAGGGCGAGTATTATGAAGCGATTACGATCTACGGGCTCTCCGGATGGAAACGTGTGCGCTACTTTCTCTTTCCCGTTTCCGTGCCGGGGTTGATCACCGGCGCCATCATTGGCCTCGGTGACACGTGGGAAGCGCTCATCGCCACCGAAATCATCGTCGGCGTCAAGACGGGACTCGGTCCATTTTTCAACAGTTTCTCGAACAATCCGACAATCACGATGTTTGCCATTCTCGGTGTGCTTCTCATCATCTTTGCCATTAACCGCATCGTGTTTCTCCCACTTCTTGAACGGAGTCATTCGCTTGTCGAAGAATAACCATGTCATCCATCATCATCGAACAAAATATCGGCAAGACGTTTAGAAATTTTCGCGGCAAAAAATTTCACGCACTTGAAAAAGTGAACCTCGAGATAGAAGAGGGAGAATTTTTTGTACTCCTCGGCCCCTCGGGATGCGGCAAGTCGACACTTCTGCGCATCATGAGTGGGCTTGATTCGTCGTTTATCGGTTCACAAACATACAAAGCCGGCGTAGATAAAAAAGATTTCAGTTTCGTCTTTCAGCAATTCGCGCTGTTGCCGTGGCTTACCGTGGAGGAAAATGCGGGGCTCGGTCTCTTTGCCGACCACACGCTCACTGCGGAAGACAAGAAAACAGTCTCCGGACTTTTGAAAACGCTTGGGCTCGAGGGATTTTCGCATCAGTACCCACGCGAACTTTCGGGGGGAATGAAACAGCGCGTCGGCATCGCGCGAGCACTTGCGGTGAAGCCAAAAGTGATGTTTCTTGATGAGCCGTTTTCCGCACTTGATTCGTTCACCGCGACCGCGCTTCGCAAAGAGCTCCTCGTTTTATGGAATGAATACAAAATGACCGTTGTCATGGTCACCCACAATATCGAAGAGGCCGTACAGCTCGCCGATCGCATCGCCGTGATGACCTCTCGTCCGGGGACGATCGACGCAATACTTCAAAACACCCTCCCGCGTCCTCGCGATCCTCGCAGTCCGGAATTTTTCGCAATGGTCGACAAGCTGACGGCACTCGTGACGAAATAACCACATTTCAAACGTCGAACCATGCCCGTTGATGAGAGAGAAATCTACATAGTGAAGAAATTTCCTGTGTTATAATCTCGCGTATGCACGATCTGACACCGTTTAAAACCGAGTCAAAACAAGTCGCCGAATGGCTCTCGCGGGAGTATTCGCAGATTCACACCGGGCGCGCCGCGCCGGCGCTCCTCGACGGCGTCCAAGTGGAGGCCTATGGCACGATGCAGCCGCTTAAAAATCTCGCGAGCGTCGCCATCGAAGACCCAAAAACGCTTCGCGTCGCGCCGTGGGACAAATCACAGAACAAAGAAATCGAGCGTGCGCTTCATGCGGCGAACCTCGGGTTTTCCATCGTTGTCGATGACGGCGGCGTGCGCGTGATTGTTCCGTCACTTACCACTGAAACCAGAAACAACCTCGTCAAAGTCGCCAAAGAGCGACTCGAAGATGCTCGCATTCGTGTCCGCAAAGCGCGCGAAGCGGCGCTTGGAAAAATGAAAGACGCGAAGCTTTCCGAAGACGCGCTTGAACGTGCAAAGAACGAACTGCAGAAGCTTGTCGACGAAGCGAATGCCGAACTCGAGAAACACTTTGAACAAAAAGAAACCGAGATTTTGAGTTAATATCTCATGACCATCATCATTTTTATCCTCGTTTTGTTGGTGTGCGTGCTTGCCCATGAATGGGGACATTTTTTTGCCGCGCGAACGAGCGGACTCCTTGTTGAAGAATTTGGCTTTGGAATTCCGCCGCGATTATGGGCGAAAAAGAAAGGGGAGACGGTTTACTCCGTAAACGCGCTTCCGATTGGAGGATTTGTAAAAATCGCAGGGGAGAATGGTGTCGAAGAAGGAGTACCGATCGAACGACAGATCGAATACAAGCCGTGGTATGTGCAGGGATTTGTCCTTGTCGCGGGGGTAGTGGCAAACATCATCCTTGCGCTCGTTCTCTTTACTATCGCGTACAGTATCGGTATGCCGACGACGACGGACGGCGGCACGCCGACCATCGTATCAATATCGCCGGGGCTTCCCGCGGAAAAAGCAGGAATCGCAGTCGGAGACACTGTTGAACGTATCAGTGCGGGAGGGATATCTCCCGATACGCTCGACACCGATGCGATACACACACTCATTCAAAATCATACCGGAAGTGTCGTCGTCGATTATGTCCACGACGGGATAAAAAAAGAGACGACACTTGAGCCAGTGATGCACGGCAGTGATCGCCTCATCGGAGTGGCGATCGAACCGGTTGCCGTGGTGAAAATGGGGATTGGGAAGGCGATCGGGAGTGCGTGGTTTCAAGTAAAGAACGTCATCTCTGCAATCTGGTACACACTGGGTTCACTCCTTGGACAATTGTTCGGTGGAACAAAGACATCTGTTGCAGGTCTCGTCGGTCCGGTCGGACTCGCGCATGAAATCGGTGGTGCCGCGCGTATCGGCCTCGCGTATCTCATCGCATTTACTGCCGCGATTTCTGTGAATCTCGCGGTCATCAACATCTTGCCGTTTCCGGCACTCGACGGTGGACGATTACTCGTCGTATTGTTGGAAGCGATCTTTCGAAGAAAGTTTTCAAAAAAAATAGTGGGACTTATTCACACTGCCGGGTTCGTTCTCCTGCTTGGGCTTATGTTGGTGCTTACGGTGGGGGATGTGAGGCGGCTTTTGTAGTCCCTTTTTACAATGATTTTTTGGAAAATGCCCAGCGGGTTGACTTTTTTTCTATGAATGATAGAGTTCTTTAATACAAATTAAACCACACCACACACATGGCAATTATCAGTTTCAAACCAAAACAAGTCACCAAGCGTCTTCTTGCACCACTGCAAGATCGATCGCATGACATTATCGTTAATCGTTACGGACTAGGCGAAGGTGCTGATGTCAAAACGTTGGAAGCAATCGGAAAAAAATACGGCATCACTCGCGAACGTGTTCGTCAGATTGAAAACGCCGCACTCGCCGCGATTCGCAAAAGTGACTCATTCAAATCGGAACATAAAACATTTTCAGAACTCAAAACCATCATCGAAGCCATGGGCGGTGTGGTACACGAAGACCAGCTTCTCTCCTACGTTTCAAAAGACAAGTCAGTGCAAAATCACGTTCGATTTTATCTCGTACTCAGCGAACAATTTAAAAAACTCAAAGAAGACGAACAGTTCCATGGACGATGGACCGTCGACGAAGACCTCTCGGATGCCGTGCACAACGCACTGCACACTGTTTACCGCAATCTCTCCGACAAAGAGCTCCTCACGGAGAAAGATTTGGTGGAACGATTTTTGGTGCAACTCAAAGACGTTGCCTCGCAATACAAAAATGAAGAAGTTGCTCGCCGCTGGCTCGGTATTTCAAAAAAGATTGGAAAAAATCCGCTCGGTGAATGGGGTCCGGCCGAATCGCAAAACATCAAAACTCGCGGTATCAAAGACTATGCATTTCTCATGATGCGAAAGCACGGCTCGCCGATGCATTTCCGCGAAGTTGCCAAAGCAATCGAAACAACCTTTGGAAAAAAGACACACGTCGCGACGACCCATAACGAACTCATCAAAGACCCACGCTTCGTTCTCGTCGGCCGCGGTTATTATGCGCTTGCTGAGTGGGGGTATAAGCCGGGTGTTGTGCGCGAAGTCATCGCTGAAATCATCAAAAAAGAGGGCCCGCTCACCAAAGAGGAAATCGTCGAACGCGTTCTCAAAGAGCGATTCCTCAAAAAGAACACTATTCTCGTCAATCTCCAAAATCCAAAGTATTTCAAAAAGCTTTCCGACGGTCGCTATACTGTCGTATAATACGCCTATCATGGCTGACGACAAAAGCTCTGGTGGTGGCGGGTGGCAGTGGAATGCACTTGAGATTATCATCGTTCTCGTGCTGGTTATCGGACTTGTCGAAAAAATCGACGGGAACAAAGCCGCCGCTCCGACGTCCACAACGAGCGCCACAATAACGAACAGAACCATCACCGGTTCCACATGCGGGCTCACGCTTCTGCAACCGGTCCCATTGCAAAAGGTAGTCGGCGCCGCCCCGCTTGTCGGCAATGTTGCCGGATGTGATTGGGAGCCGACGGATCAGGTTGCACTTTATGCACAGCTCGTGGATAGTCATGGCACACCTGTTTCGTCCTACATGCCGGTTCCTGCCACTGACAGAGTGGGGGATAGTGCAACCTTTTCTTCAACAATCGTGCTTTCGAGAACTCCCGCACACGGCACCGGCTATCTCATTCTCGTTCCGGCAGTGCAACCCGATACGGTCTCCGATACCATAACCGCTCGTCTTCCGATAACCTTCTAAATTTTTTGTACAAACAATAGTCGTACAGGGTATACTACTTTATATGCAAACAACCTTTTTTCAAGCGCTTGTCCACTACGGAGGCATTTTTATCGCGCTTGTCGTCCTCGTCGTGGTTGCATGGAATCTCTGGGTGCATTACATCAACGAACTGTATCTCAACAGTATCGATTGGGTACTTCTCGAAATCATTCCGCCAAAAGAAGTCTTCAAGTCGCCGGCGGCAATGGAACTCGTGCTCAACTCGCTCTATGCGGGTGACGCGACGAACTGGTTTAAAAAATATTGGGTAGGGGAGCTGGGACAAGTGTTCTCTCTTGAGATTGCTTCTATTGAAGGAAAGATTCATTTTTATATTCGTTTTGCAAAAAAATTCCGCAAAGGGTTCGAAGCCCAACTCTACGCGCAGTATCCACAAGCCCAAGTAATTGAAGCCGAAGATTACACGCAAAATGTTCCTGATTTCAAAGTCGGCGGGCCGATCAGTTTGTTTGGCTATAATGTGATACTTGCAAAAGACGACCCATATCCGATAAAAAGTTATGTTGATTATGGTCTCGATCGCGCGGTCGGCTCTCTCGAAGAAGCGGAACGAATCGATCCTATTACTCCACTTCTTGAAGTGATGGGATCCATCGGGGTCGGTGAGCAGATGTGGCTTCAGATCAACATGCAAAAAGAGCTGAAGCGCCACACCGTAAAAGATGCGGAAGGAAAAGAAGAGAAAGGGAAAAGCGCCAAAGACAAGGCTCGCGCGGTTATCAAAGAGCTCAAGGAAAAGATGAAGATCAAAGACAAGGAGGGGAAAGTAACTACCGTTGACCGCCCGACGCGCGGCGAACAGTCGGTGATCGAGTCGATTGAGCGACATATGAACAAGCCGGGATTTGATTGTGGAATGCGCGTTATTTACCTCGCCGACAAAGCGCATTTCAATGGTGATATCATCACGTCTTTTACCGGTATGTTGCGACAGTTCGGCTCCGAAGATCTCAACAGTTTTAAACTAAGTGGGCTTACAAAATCACCCGATGAACCATGGAAAGACATTGGTGGACGCAAAGCAAATAAGCTCAGAAAGAAAATATTGAGTGGATATAAAAGCCGCGGATTTTTCTACGGAAGCTTCAAATTCAAAAAATTGAAAACGTACTTTGCGCACCCCGCGCAACTTGGCGGAAAGCCGTTTCTCATGTCGACAGAGGAGCTCGCCACCATCTGGCACTTGCCGGGTCGTGTCGTCGAGACACCGACGTTTACTCGTCTTGAAGCGAAAAAATCAGAGCCGCCCATCAACCTTCCCGTCTAGTACGCATGACAGTATTTCAAACACAGTTGTCGAAAAACCTACGCGCATTTTTTATGCTCAGTCTTTGTGCGTTGGGGATCGTGGTAATCGTGTTTGTTCGCCATGCCGCTCCGCCGATTAATTTTCCTTCTGGAACCACCATTACCATCGATCGCGGAGAACCATTTACAAATATCGCCAGAGAGCTCAAATCAACCCATATCATCAGATCAATGACGTTATTTCGAATCGGCATCGCGCTCTCCGGCGGTGATCGTTCCATTCCGGAAGGGCAGTTTTATTTTGCGCACCCAATCAATGTTTTTGCGGTCGCGTTTCAAATTGCAGGGAAAAATTTTCGCACTCTGCAAAATGTCGTTACGTTTCCCGAAGGGTATACCAACGCCGAAATGGCGACACGCCTGAAAGAAAAATTTCCCTCATTTGACACGGCGACATTTCTCGAACAAGCAAAACCGCTCCAAGGAATGTTGTTTCCCGATACCTATAGCTTTTCTCCTCACGTGAGCGTGTCGGAAGTCATTGCAACACTCTCAAAACAATTTGAAGAAAAAATGACGCCGCTTGCCTCCGCGATCGCGGCGTCAGGACATTCCGAACATGACATTATCGTGATGGCATCCCTGATCGAAAAAGAAGCCGATGGAGAGGGGGATGCGCCGGTGATTGCCGGCATCCTATGGAAGCGAATTGCCGCTCATATTCCTCTGCAAGTTGATGCGCCCCTTGCGCAACTTCTCGGGAAGAAAAGCGATGAGCTCACCTTTGCCGATCTCAAACTCAACTCACCCTACAACACCTATGTTCACCTTGGCCTGCCGCCGGATCCAATCGACAACCCCGGGCTTCGCGCGATTGACGCCGCGCTCCATCCGACCGACTCTCCGTATCTGTACTATTTACATGATGCGAGGGGCACCGTACACTATGCTCGCACGCTTAATGAACACAACGCAAACAAAGCGTTGTACTTGAAGTAATATGATTTTGGAACAACCACTTGCATTTGTTGATATTGAAACGACCGGCATCGATCGCGATGTCCATGAGATCATTGAGCTTGGTGTCGTTGTGGCGAAACTCAAAGACGACACGCTTGTCATCACCGATCAGCTCGATGTCAAAATAAAGCCGGAGCACATCGAAACTGCGGAACCGACAGCGCTTCGCGTCAACGGCTACAATGATGCCGACTGGCTCTTTGCCGCCTCTCTTTCGGACGCGATGCGTACATTCGCGGAAAAAACCGAAGGAGCCGTATTTGTGGCGCATAACCTCGCCTTTGATTATGGATTTGTCGAAACTGCCCTCAAACGATCCGGCATCGAAAACAAGCTCCATTTTCACAAACTCGACACGATCTCAATCGCGTTCGCGCTCCTCAAAGACAACGAAGATATCAACAAGCTTTCGCTTCGCGCGCTCTGTCAGCATTTTTTGATTGAAAATAAAAAAGCGCATAGTGCTTTTGCCGATGCCTATGCAACGTATGAGGTGTTTAAAAAGTTACTCAATCTAAAATAAAAAACCCTTGAAACATTCAAGGGTTATCTCAATGTACTTTTTTACGATCTCCTCTTTACCACACAAGGAGTACAGCCGTATCTGTTTTCTATTACCTCAGAAAGGTAATTCACTTCATCTCTAAAGATTTCATTTATATCCATCTCGTCCAGAACGGCGTTCGACGAGTGGATCACTGTTGTGTGGTCGCGCCCTCCGTAATATTCACCAATCTGCACTAACGTTTTGGTGGTGTACTTTCTTGATAAGTACATCGCAAGTTGGCGAGCGTTGACGAATGGTCGTTTACGAACGGTTCGAACCTGATCAAGTGGGAGTTTCTGGCGTTCGGTAACAATGGCTAAGATTTCTTCAAGTGTGACCAGATTTCCTTTAAAAGGGGAAGAGCCGAGGAATTCTCGCAAAGACAACATGTCAGTTACCTTCCTCAAAACAAGAAATCCCAACGCAGAGAAATACTCCTTCATACCATCACTTGCATACGCAAACTTCATTCTTTCGTTGGCCATACAAGTGTTTATTTTCTTATTCAGTGTGCAGAGCTCATTGAGTCCGTAATCACCTCCAATAAAGAAAGTTGTCTGGAAATTAATTATCACCACATTCCAGTCTCCACGTAGGAGATTTTTCTCAAAGTCCTCGATACTGCCAGTGTAAACGAAGTCAATTTCAGAAAGTGTTGATTTCCGTTGGAAATGAGTTAAAAACAAATACTTAAGTTTCTCTTCAAAACCATCTTCATCAAATACCAGTATTTTCTTATTCATGATTCTTTTTTCACTACTCTAAACATAAACACTGGTTTGTCAAATCTATGCTACTATCGTCGTGTGGAAGCAAAAAAGCAAAAAATTTTCGTCGGGATTTCAGGTGGCGTCGACTCATCGGTTGCCGCATACCTACTCAAGAAAGAAGGGCACGATGTACACGGCGTTTTTGTCAAAACATGGTCGCCGGAGTGGGTCCCGTGTACGTGGATAGAGGAGAAGCGCGATGCTATGCGGGTGTGTGCGGCGCTTGATATTCCATTCCACTACCTTGATGCGGAAGAAGAGTATAAACGGGGAGTGGCTGACTACATGATCGCCGAATATCGTGCCGGACGAACGCCCAATCCGGACGTGCTCTGCAATCGCATCATCAAATTTGGCGTATTGTGGGATTACGCACGCTCTCATGGTGCTGATGCTATCGCGACTGGTCACTACGCCAGAATCAAACATGCCGACACTCTTGAACATACCAGCGTACTCATGCGAGGATTCGATGTAGCAAAAGATCAATCATACTTTTTATGGATGCTTGCACAGCAAGAACTCGGGCATATCCGATTTCCCATTGGTCATCTGCAAAAAAGTGACGTGCGCACCATCGCGGCGAACGCCGGACTTTTTACGTCGGAGAAAAAAGACAGTCAGGGAATCTGTTTTCTCGGTGATGTTGATATGCGCGCCTTTCTTGAGCATTACATCGAGCAGAAACGAGGTGATGTCCTCGACGAAACAGGAGATGTAATCGGCGAGCACGATGGAGTATGGTTCTACACACTTGGTGAACGTCATGGTTTTCGCATCACCAAAAAAAATCCAAATCAATCTCCGCTCTATATCGTTGCAAAAGATATCAAAAAAAATACTATTACGGTGAGCGAAACGCCTCAAGTGAAAAAAGACACTCTCGAGGTGACGATCACCCTGCGCGATTGCAACTGGCTTGTTACGCCAAACAATGAAAAGAAATACACCGCACAGATTCGCTATCACGGCGAACACATTCCTATTATGATAAAAAGTGACAGGACGGTCGTTCTCTCCTATCGGGGCGTTGTTCCGCTCGGGCAGTCGCTCGTTGTCTACGACGGTGACGCGCTTGTCGGTGGGGGAGTCATCGACAACATCTCATAGAAGTGGTATCATTTTCACAAACAAATACTTTTTACCATGAAAGTAGTTCCTCTGATCGCCATCATGGTGGCATTGATTGCCATCGGTTCGCAGGCACATGGGCAACGGCGGCTGCCACGACAGCAACGTTATTACTCATACTCACGGCCGTATTATCTCAACAACACTAGGCCATTTTTTGTGAGTAGGCCAATGGTACGAATGCCGAGTTTTTTCCGGCATCGTCCGCTCGACTTGTATCGATCGAGACCTTTTATACGGCATCTACGGCATCGGCCTCTGTATTATCGTGACCGGTACTTCCGTCGTGGCCGATGGTGGCAACTGCGTTTGTAGTTTATAAAAGAAAAAAATGTTTCACTTCCTCCGCTTTTGCGGAGTTTTTTATCCCCATCGGGATTTTGTGTTGCGGGGTATACTACTTTTTATATGCAATCAATCACTTTCACCGATATTTATTTGCAACTGCTCCTCGCGATGGCACTTGGTATCGCACTCGGAATCGAACGTTTCGTTGCTCACAAAACCGCGGGTATGCGCACCTATACACTTGTTTCTGTTGGTTCGGCGATGTTTGTGATTGTTTCAAAGATGGTGACTGTCCAGTACGGGCTCACGGGATATGATTTTCATGTTGTTGCGCAGATCATCGCCGCCGCGGGATTTCTCGGTGTCGGCGCTATTTTTCGCACCGGTCAGGGAGTAACCGGGATAACGACTGCAACAGGACTCTGGGTTGCCGCCGCGATCGGTACCGCCTGCGGTTTTGGATACTTTCGTGTTGCCACACTGGTGACCGCACTTGCGCTCTTTATCTTCACTTTTTTGTGGTTTATCGAAAAACAAATCAACCGCGCGCGCAACGAAGACGACACTGCTACACCACTCTCTCCCATTCAATAAACCCCCGCAACACCCGCCCCATCTCCGACTTGGGAGAAGGGGCGGATTTTGCTATGATGGGGCGATGAAGAAATGGAAAAACGCCCCGGATCTCCTTGTGTATTTAAATGAAACATATGCCAGGCTCCATTATGCCTTTGAAAAGAACTTTTGGATCGCTGCAATGGGTGACCATTCTGTTAATAAGAAAAAGGATGTCGCACTCGCCGCGCGGGACGCGTTTCGTTGCAATCGCGATGTAGCAGATGCGGTTGATTTTTATCACAAAAAAACAACCGGAGAAATAAAAACTCGGCTCGGATATTGGAAACGTTTTTTTTCTTCGCATCAAGTGCCGTTGCAAGCAGAAAAGATAAAACAGCAAATCGACGCACTGCAGACAAAAATCGAAACACATCGAGCGCGCCGTACGGAGGGGTACGTTGATCCAAAAACAAAAAAGTTTATCCCTACTTCACGAAATGCAATGGGTGCGCTCATGAGAACAAATCCCGATGAAGCAGTACGAAAGGCGTGCTTTGAAGCGGTAGAAAAACTTCCTCTTGCAGGACTCGGCGAGTATATAACAATGGTTGGCTTGCGAAATCGCTATGCTCGTATACTTGGCTACGAAGATTTTTATTCATATAAGCTTGCGGTTGAGGAAGGGATGACCAAAGCGGAACTCTTCTCTCTGTTTGATGAGATCTACCACAAGACACAGTATGCCTTTGCAGATATTCGAACACTGGAAAAAGAAAAGAAACCCAATCTTCGAAAGCCGTGGAATTTCTTTTATATGTTTTCGGGGTCGTTTACAAAGGAGGAAGATCCGTATTTTCCGTTTGAACGTGCCATAGAGCGGTGGGGAAGATCGTTTGCCGCACTTGGTATTGATTTCAAACGCGGGTCGCTTGTGTTTGATCTGCTTGATCGAAAAGGAAAATACAACAATGGATTTTGTCACTGGCCGAAAAATGTCTACTACAAACAAGGCCAATACCTTCCAGCAACGGCGCAATTCACCTGCAACGTTGTTCTCGGGACTCCGGGGGAGACCGCAACGGGCTTTCTTACGCTTTTTCACGAAGGTGGTCATGCGGCACACCTTTTGAACGCCCGTATGAAAGATATTTGCGTCACCACCGAATACCCACCGCTCTCCACCGCATGGGCTGAAACGCAAAGTATGTTTTTGGATACACTCTACTCAAGTATCGAATGGAAAATGAGATATGCGATTTCGAATGAAGGGGCTCCGTATCCATTTGAACTCTTTGAACGAAAAGTGAGGGAATTGTCGGTGCTCCGACCGATTGGGGCGATAAATCCCGTTTCGATGGTCTGTGAATTTGAACGAACGGTGTACGAAGAAAAACATCTCACAAAGACAAAACTAATCTCGATTGCAAAAAAAGTAATGAAAAAATATCGCGATTATAGCGTTGACACGATTTCGATTCTCGAAACCCCGCACTTGTATTCATGGGAATCCGCATGCTCGTATCACGGCTACGGTCTCGCGACACTTGCACTGCATCAATGGCGCGAGCATTTCTATAAAAGAGACGGGTATGTGGTCGACAATCCACGCGTTGGCAAGGAAATGCAACACGTATGGCACTACGGAGCGACAAAGACATTTCCGGAATTTGTCAAACTCGCCACCGGCAAAAAGCTCTCCGCAAGCGCATACATCGCCGCGGTGACAAAAAGCGATGCTCGAGTAATTGCAGATGCAAAGAAAAAAATAGCAACACTTTCAAAAAAAAGACGATACACTACAGTAGTCAATCTCAATGCCTCCATCACGCTTGTTGATGGGAAGAAGGTGATTGCTGATAACAAAAAAGGGTTTAAGCAAATGACCGCGCGTTATGCGTCATGGCTTACAACAAAATATCCCTCATTATGACAACCTCAACCGACATTCGAAAAAAGTTCATCGCGTTTTTTGAAGCGCGAATGCACAAGGCGCTTCCGAGCGCTTCCTTGGTGCCGCACGACGATGCCTCCGTGCTCTTTACGACTGCGGGAATGCAGCAGTTCAAACGTTATTACACCGGAGAAAAAGATGCACAAAAAGACTTTGGCACGAACAATGTCGTTACCGTCCAAACGTGTATTCGCACGGCGGACATTGATGAGGTCGGCGATGATACACATTTGACATTCTTTGAGATGCTCGGAAATTTTTCATTTGGCGGATATTGGAAGCGGGAAGCGATACAGTATGCATATGACTTTATCACCACAGAGCTCGCTCTCACCATAGACTATGTTTCTATTTTCAAAGACGACACAAGCGGCATCCCTGCGGATGAAGAATCCAGAACCATATGGCATGAAATCGACCCTACACTTTCGATAAAAGAACATGACAAAAAAGACAATTTTTGGGGACCGGTGGGAAATGAAGGACCGTGCGGGCCAACGACGGAGATTTATATCAACGGTGTCGAG
>DASZSN010000023.1:0-11958 GCA_035548655.1 Minisyncoccota bacterium | reverse complement strand
AGGCGGTTCGGGGACCGCCTCGCCGCCGCAACCGGCCTTCCTGTCCACTTCGAGCGTGAGGATTTTTCTTCAGTTGAAGCGCATCGCTATCAAACATCCGCCGGTGCGCGTGACGACTCTGCGGCGGCGATTATCCTTCAGCGATTTTTAGATAAGACAAAAAAGTAGCATACTATGGCAATGGAACAGCTTTCAATCGAAGAATTTAAAAAAATGACCGCGCAAATCGGCCGAGTCGTTTCTGCGGAAGCGGTCCCGGACTCCGACAAGCTGATTCGGTTCGAAATTGATTTTGGAGAAGAAACGCCACGGCAAATCCTCTCTGCGATTCGGGAGTGGTATCCGGATGTTACTTCTCTTGTTGGCAAGCAGATGCTTTTCGTTACGAACCTTGCTCCGCGAACGATTCGCGGACTCGAAAGCAACGGTATGTTGATGGCAGTCGACGGTCCCGATGGCGCACCGGTCTTTCTCATACCGGAAAAACAAGTGACCCCGGGGTCAAAAGTACGATAGGACGTTCTCGTTCCATCGAAAGAACGGTATACTAAATGACGTAATGCTCACTCGTCTTTTTCCTGCACCATCGGCAATCACGCTTCCCGCGGTCGGGTTGGATTTTTCCGATTCGACGATGCGGTTCGTCAAATTAAAAGAAACTGTTCACGGTTTTTTGCCTGAAAAGTTTTCCGAACTCGCCATTCCGGAAGGATGCATGCAGGGTGGGCGCATCATCGATGAGGGGAAGTGGATCGAATTTCTCAAACAGGTTCGTACCACCCACAAGCTCAAATACGTGCGTGTTGCGATGCCGGAGAGTCAAACGTACTCATTCGTACTCACCCTTGATCCGGCGGCGGCACAAGATATTCGAAGTGCGATTGAGCTCGTGCTCGAAGACAACATTCCACTCAAAGCACCCGAGACAGTGTTTGATTATCACATCATCACACAAACGGACACCGCGATCATCGTACAGGTGCTTGCGGTCGCGGAAATGACCACGCAAAACTACTGCAACTCATTCCTCACCGCGGGCTTGGTGCCGGTCTCTTTTGAACTCGATGGACAAGCGACTGCCAGAGCGGTCATCAAACCGCACGACAACAATTCGTATATGGTGGTTGACTTTGGCGCGCATCGTACCGGTATCACCATCATCACGCACAATACCGCCGTCTTTACTTCCACGGTTGAATTCGGCGGCAAAGCGCTTATCGCCATTTTGCAAAAAGGACTCAATATTTCCGAAGAAGAAGCGCAACATTTAAAACGTGAGTACGGGCTTTCCGCTATTGGAGAACACAAAGATATTTTTGATCTTTTGGTCGGCGGCGTTTCCACACTCAAAGATGAGATCAATCGCCGCTACGTGTATTGGCATGAACGCAAAGAGCAGTATGGCGCATTTCCGAACATCGAAACCATCTATCTGACCGGTGGGCACAGCAACCTCGCAGGACTTGCCGACTATCTCTCAGTATCGCTCCGGCTCAGTGTCGTACAGGTCAATCCGTGGATCAACTGCGTTTCGTTTGAAGACGAGATTCCCGAGATGTCATATGAAGAGTCGATGAGTTATGTTACCGCGATCGGTCTGGCGCTTGCTGATTATTACCATGATTAACATCCTCCCATACAATCAAAAGAAAATGATCGGCCGCATGCGAGGATTGCGCGCGGCGACGGTTACGATGGTTGCCGTTGTGGTACTTGCGCTTGTTATAGGAATTACATTGCTTCCGGTGATGGTCGCTGTAAATACACGCTATGCGATTGCGGGGAATCAACTCGATCTACTTCAAAAGAGCGGTGCCATCACCAATCCTGTTGATATCGACGCGCTCGATGTCCGCCTGAGTGCGGTGGCGGGCAAACTCGCTGTCCCCGCGACCGCCTCACCGATCGATTATGTCGGCATCATTCGATCCCTCGCTTCCGCAAATGTTTCACTCTCGGGATTTTCACTTCATGAGGGAGCCGCCACTGCGACCCTTACGGTAACGGGAGTTGCGCGAACACGAGAAGCACTCCAGCAATTTGTCGCAGGGCTTGAAGGTGATGCGCGAATCAGCGCGGTCGATAGTCCGGTGTCGAATTATGTAAAAAGTACCAACAGTCTCTTTACGATTACGGTGACATTTAAATAACCATGAAATCACTGTTACGCATCCATTATATCGGTACCTTCACTGCGTTTCTTTTCGTCATCGTGGCAGGAGTTCTTTTGTGGCGCGCGGAAACACTTTTGCAAGCACGCAAAGCGCGTGTGCTCGATGTTCGCGACCAACTTGCCTCATACGAACAAAACAAAAAAACGTTTGCCGAAGAATCAAAAACACTCGAGACCATCCGCTCACGCGTCCAAGCACTCGAAGCGGATGTCGTTACTACCGCGACTGTTCCCGACACCCTCTCGCACCTCGAAGCGCTTGCGAAAAGTGACGGGGTGGCATTTAGTATCACCAACGTGCAAAATGGGCAATCAGATTCCAGTCAACCGTCCGGGCTCACGATCGACTTTACCGCGAATGGAAGTTTTGCCGCACTTAGCATGTTTATTAATCATGTACTGTCGCAACCGTATCAAGTTAACTTTGTTCGGTTTGCACTTTCCGCCGCCTCAAAAAGTGATACGACTCCGTCGATTGTTTCATCCACAGGTACAGGGAGTGCCCCCACTGTCGGTTCGGGGTCGGGATGGAACCTTATCGCGGGCATACAAGTAATCAGTTTTAACCCACAATGAAACTCTTTTCCCGAAAACATACAACCACCGGCAAAGTAAAAAAGGCTGAACATCCTCGCGAGTTTGATGCGCGTCGATACTGGTCGTTCCTCATTTCGGCTTTTGTGCTTGTGATTATTGTCGAGCTTGCGTACTGCAGCTATCGTTTTGTTGCGGTCACAAAAGCGCTCGATGCTCCAGCGCCGCCGGCGCTCGAAACAAATGCCGCAAAAATCACCGCGATGCAGAACCGACTCAATTCGGTGGAGGCGGCGGTAAGCGCGAGAACAAAAACGCTGACACAAAACGCATCTCAATAAGCGTACAGGTGTAATAAAGGACGCTTGTTGTGACACTGAAAATCTTTTTGTGCGCGGTAAGGGACTTGAACCCCTGACCTTCTCTGTGTAAAAGAGTTGCTCTACCAACTGAGCTAACCGCGCATGCGTAGCGGCATCATACTTAAAAAAAGCCCGTTTCGCAAATTGATTTGAAATGAGTAAACTGCTAGTGTACCGAAACGCCCCCGTAGTTAAATGGATATAACTGCGGACTTCTAAGCCGCTATTGTAGGTTCGATTCCTGCCGGGGGCACATGCAAATCCTTTTCGAAAACAACGATTTTCTCGTCATCAACAAACCAGCAGGGCTCGTGGTGCACGGCGATGGAAAAACGAACAAGCCGACCGTTGTTGATTGGGTGTTGGAACAGTACCCAGCATTAAAAGGGGTAGGTGAATCGGCGACGTTTAACGACGAAGAAATCGATCGACCGGGCATCGTGCATCGACTCGATGAAGAAACGTCCGGAGCGCTCCTCATTGCGAAAACTTCTGCCGCATTCGCGCATTTCAAACAACAGTTCATGGAACGAAAAGTTGAAAAAGAGTATCACGCGTTTGTATGGGGGTGGTTCAAAGAATCGGAAGGGGTCGTCAACGTACCGATCGGACGAAGCGCTGACCCGCGTCGTCGCCTTGCCGGAAGAGGGGCGCGTGGAGAACTGCGAGAGGCGATAACAAAATGGCAAGCAGTGCACCAATTCACTGATGCGACAGGAGAGCAATTTTCGTTTATGCATCTGTTTCCAAAAACGGGTCGCACACACCAGCTTCGTGTTCATATGAAATACCTTCAGCGACCGATTGTCTCCGACCATGTCTATGCAAACACTATGCCGGACGCGCTTGGCTTTGTCCGTCTCGCACTCCACGCACGAAAAATAACCTTTATGGATCAGCATGGAATGAACAGGGTGGTAGAAGCGCCGTATCCGGAGGACTTCTCCGATGCAGTTGCCAAGTACGTAAAAGAGTGATATATTCGAGTCCTTATGGCAGGAGCATTTACCACCATCGATACTGATGTGCGAAAAAAGACCGAGTTTGCCTCGGGGGACACCGTGCGCGTCTGGTCAAAAATCAAAGACAAGGACAAATACCGTCTTCAAGCATTTGAGGGACTCGTCCTCGCGCGCAAACACGGTACCAGCCCGAGCGCGACATTTACCGTTCGCAAAGTAACGAGCGGGGTGGGGGTGGAGCGTATTTTTCCACTCTATTCTCCGACGATCGACAAGATCGAAGTAACGAAAAAGGCAAAGACTCGCCGAAGCAAGCTCTACTATATCCGCGACAAAGCGGCAAAGGAAGTTCGTCGCAAGATGAAAGCGATTGTTCAAGGAAAAATCACCGCCGAAGAAGTTCCAGTCGAGCCGGAGATGGCGACAGAGGAAGCAAAGACAGAATAATCCCACGTGGATGTTTTGTTGAAAACAGGCGACGCTGTGCTATAGTAGCGTGTACGAGTGCGCGAGTGGCGAAATTGGTAGACGCACTACCTTGAGGTGGTAGCGCCCGCAAGGGCTTGGAAGTTCGAGTCTTCTCTCGCGCACAGGTAAGAACAGAGACCGATAAATCGGTCTCTGTTTGTTTTTTCTAAAAGGGGTACAATTGCGACATGGAGCCGCTCGCCTCAAAAATACGCCCAAAAACACTTGATGAATTTGTTGGCCAAGAACATTTGGTGGGTAATGGTGCGCCGGTACGAGTGGCGATTGAGGGCGGCCACCTCTTTTCATTTATATTGTGGGGGCCGCCCGGCGTGGGCAAAACAACACTTGCGCGCATCTACGCGAGCGCACTCAATGCTGACTATCACGAACTCTCCGCAGTCTCCGCCGGCAAAGACGATATACGGCACATTATTGAACATACGGGAACACTGCTTGGTCCGAAAATTTTGTTTCTCGATGAGATTCATCGATTCAACAAGGCACAGCAGGACTACCTCCTCCCGTTCGTTGAAACCGGTCAGCTCACGCTTATCGGTGCGACAACCGAAAATCCGAGCTTTGAAGTGATTTCACCGCTTCTCTCCCGCGCGCGTGTCTTTACGCTTCACGCACTTACCGAGGAAGAGCTCACGCGCATCATCGACCGCACAAAGGTATCGATGGATGATGATGCGAAAGCGTGGATCGCGCACGTAGCAAATGGCGATGCGCGCCAAGCACTCGCACTCATCGAACACACCGAAACGCTCTACAAAAAAGTCACTGTCGAGACACTCACCAAAGCACTCCAGGACACCAAACTTCGTTTCGACAAGGCGGGTGAAGAGCATTACAACACCATCAGTGCGTTCATCAAAAGTATGCGCGCGAGCCAGCCGGATGCTGCGCTCTATTACCTTGCGCGCATGATCGAAGCGGGGCAAGACCCCAAATTTATCGCGCGGCGCATGGTGATTTTTGCAAGTGAAGATATCGGTATGGAAGATCCGAATGCGCTTCTCATTGCAAACGCTGTCTTTCGCGCGGTGGAAACCATCGGGTATCCGGAGGCGGGCATCAATCTCTCGCACGGCACCATCTATCTCTCGCTCGCGCCAAAAAACAAGGCAGTCTACTATGCCTATCTCGCCGCACTTGAAGATGCGAAAACGTATGGCAATCTCTCTATCCCGATGAGTATTCGAAATGCGCCGACAAAACTCATGAAAGATCTCGGCTACGGCAAGGGGTATGAGAAGTACGCCAAGGAAAATCTCTTGCCCGAAAAACTCAAAGGAAAGAAGTATTGGAAGAAAGGCAAATAACCGCTACACTCTAGAGGTATGCAACCAAGCTCGCTCCGCCACGCCGCATTTTTCGGACTGTTTCTCTTGGCAATCATATTTGGCGTCCTTTTGCTCTGGCCATTCCTCAAGATCGTCGTCGTTGCCGCGGCACTCTCCGTCGTCTTGTTTCCAATCTACCACTTCCTCCTTCGTCGCATTGCCGTGAACAACAAATGGTTCGCGTCGCTACTGACCATCATATTGTTTCTCGTGATTATCTGCGGACCACTTGCGCTCATCGGCACACTCGTCTTTCGTCAAACGCAACTCATTTATCAAGAGCTTGGAAGCGGCGGCACTGCCGGAGCACTCGCCAACAAAATGAATACGCTCGTGCACCACTACTTTCCGGCGGCGGGATTTGATATCGGCCAACAACTCTCCGCGGCGATTGGTTCCATCACCTCAAAGCTTGGCACCATCGCCGGGTTTATCTTCTCGACAATCTTTTCGTTGTTCCTCACGATTCTCGCGATGTTTTATTTCCTCAAAGACGGTGCGGCACTTCGAAAAAGTATTGTTCATTACAGTCCGCTCTCGGATGCGAGCATGGAAAAAATCCTCACCACACTTTCTCACGCGGTGCAGGGAGTAATCAAAGGGTATCTCCTTGTCGGGTTGGTGCAAGGAAGTCTGCTCGGTATCGGGCTATGGATATTTGGCGTGCCGCATGCCGCGCTGTGGGGACTCTTTGGTGGCGTTGCTTCTCTTGTCCCGACGGTTGGCACTGCGCTCATCTCGGTTCCTGCAGTGCTCTTTCTCTTTTCTATCGGTCGAGACGGCGCGGCAATCGGACTTGCGATTTGGGCGGCGGCGCTGGTAGGGACCATCGACAACCTACTCAACCCGATTATTGTCGGACGAAAGGTCGACATTCATCCGATGTTCGTTTTGTTTTCGGTGCTCGGTGGTGTCGCGCTGATGGGTCCGGTCGGCATCCTTATCGGTCCGTTGGTAGTGAGCTTTATGTATGCGCTCGTCGCTGTTTATTCAAGTGAGATGAAAGAATAGTCGTTCCGTGCTATCCTCTATCGCAATGACGTCACTTACCTCATATCTCATTCTCGCTGTTTGTCTCATTGGTTTGTGGGCGGCGACGCACATTCATCACAAAAAGAGAACAAAAAAGAAACTCGTCTGTCCCTTGCATGCAAACTGCGACAAAGTCATCCATAGTACGTACTCGACATTCGCAGGGATACCCAACGAACTTCTCGGTATCGCCTACTATACCGTCATCGGAGTGACCGTCGCGCTTGGCGTCCTTTCTCCATTGATCTTTTCGACCGTTCCCATCCACGAGTTTCTCGCGATCCTAAGCTTTTGCGGTGTGCTCTACTCGTTCTATCTCGTTGCGGTGCAAATCCTTGTACTGCGGGCATGGTGCAGTTGGTGCATGCTCTCTGCACTCTCCAATGTCGCTCTCGTTATTATTCTTGCGCTCCCGCTCCTTTGATCAGGCTAGATTTTATAAGCCTTTTTTGGTATAAACAGGAAACGCGCATATGCGCGCAATACATGGTGCCCATAGTGTAGTGGTAACACAACAGTCTGTGGATCTGTTATCGCCGGTTCAAATCCGGCTGGGCACCCCATATAAAAAATGATGTCCGTGGGACATCATTTTTTATATGGGGCACTTGGAGGATTTGAACGGGAAGGAGGTCGAGGAAACGGGAGTTTCCTCGTGGAGGAAAGCAACGAACGAAGTGAGTGTTGAAAACCGAGTGGTTTTCAAAGAGCGAAGCGACGTGAAATTCCGGCTGGGCACCCATTCGACCATTGAATTATAGCTGTTCTTCTTGATGGTATACTTACCGTCATATGAAAAAATTATTGATTGTGCTCGTCATACTGATTATTATCGTGGCAGTTATTATGATCGTTGGAAAAGGAAAACCGGCGTCGGCACCAACCGTACAAGATACTTCAACAACACAATCGCCTTCGGATGAAAGCGATATGATGCCGTCGATGCCGATGCAGGAGACATCACCAATGCCATCCTCGACGAGTGCGCCGCAAGCGGGGGCTGCGTCCGTTTCCATCCAAAACTTTGCGTTCTCACCGACACCGCTTACCGTAAAAGCGGGGACAAAAGTGACGTGGCAAAACAGTGACCAAGCGGGTCACTCCATCGTCTCCGATACAGGTGCATTTCAAAGTGCTACGCTTGCAACCGGCGACACATACAGTTTCACATTTGATACAGCGGGCACATACATCTACCACTGCGGCATTCATCCGATGATGAAAGGAACAATCATCGTCCAATAGTTGCATGAAAAAATCCGTTCTTATTTTTTTGATTGCATTTTCGATGTGGGGTGGTGTTGTGTTTGCGCACGAAACCACGACGAACGGAAGCGCATCAGTATTCATCCATATCGATCCCGATGATAACCCGAAGCCCGGGGAGCCAGCGACGCTTTTTATTGACGTTCGAAACAAAGAAAAAGGATTTTCGATCGAGAACTGCGATTGTGTCCTCACGATCGGGCAAGAGGGGACAGTCTTGTCCACCACGTCGCTCGTTCCTTCGGGCGACTCGTCGACATATGACGTGATGAGCGTGCCGTTTACGTTTCCAAAAAATGGGACCTACGACATCAGCGTCGACGGAACGCCGAAAACTCCCGGCATGTTCACTCCGTTCTCCACCGACTACGACGTCACCATCGGCGCACCGACAGGAGTATCGAAGCACGATCATGGTGAGCATTCGTCGCTTTTTCATATCATCCACTACGGTCTCTTTGGCGGGGCAATGATCCTCGCGCTTGCAATCGGCATCCGAGAAAATCGCAAAGAGAAAATGAAAAAGAAGTTGGTAGAATAGGCATTTTTTGGTACAGTGGAGTGGATGACCGAGTATCACAAAGGAACACTCCACCCGCTCACCCTCGTTACCGAAGAGATCAAACGTATCTTTGCACAGCAAGGATTTTCGGTGGCGCTCGGTCCTGAACTTGAGGACGAATGGCACAACTTTGACGCGCTCAACGTGCCCAAAGATCACCCAGCGCGCGATATGCAAGACACCTTTTTGATCACGGACAGACCGGGATTTGTCCTTCGTACACATACATCGAACGTGCAGATTCGATATATGGAAACACACCAACCACCATTTGCCATCATTGTGCCGGGAAAAGTGTTTCGCAACGAAGCGACCGATGCCGGACACGAAATGCAGTTTTATCAGGTGGAGGGGCTCGTCGTGGGACCAAGCATCACCATCGAACATTTAAAAGGAACACTCCTTTCGTTTTTCAAAGAATTTTTCGGCGATGAAACGGAAATTCGTTTGCGCCCGAGCTTTTTCCCGTTCGTTGAGCCAGGGCTCGAGGTTGATGCGAAGTTTAATGGAAAATGGTTTGAACTCTGCGGCGCGGGAATGGTGCATCCAAATGTATTTAAAAATGTCGGCTACGATCCGCAGAACGTAACGGGTTTTGCATTTGGCATGGGACTCGACCGTCTCGCGAACGTCAAACTCGGCATTCCCGACGTGCGTCTCGCATACCAAGGGGATCTGCGATTTAATCAGTGGTAGCGTATGAAAGTTTCTTATAATTGGCTCCAAGAATATATCGAAGAGACACTTCCGGCACCGGAAACGGTTGCGGAGAAAATCATTTTTCATGCGTTTGAAGTCGAATCCCTCGACAAGCTGGGGACAGGGCAAGAGGAAGATTGGATATTTGATATTAAAATATTGCCTGATCGAGCAGGGGATTGTTTGTCACACTGTGGTATCGCGCGCGAACTTGCCGGACTTTTGAATCTCACTTTCAAACAAAAAGAATTTTCACCATTGCCCGACGCAACACTCACCCTTCCGCTGGAAATAAAAAGCGACCTCTGTCGCAGATATATTGCTGTTCAAATTGACGGAATAGCCGTTGGCAAGTCGCCAGCGTGGCTCGTCGAGCGACTCGAATCGGTCGGACAAAAGAGCATCAACAACATTGTTGACGCGGCGAACTTCGTAATGCTCGATATGGGGCAACCGATCCACGTATTCAATCGTGCGGAAATCGACGGGGGGATCATCGTGCGAGACGCTCACGAGAACGAAACAATAAAGCTTATCGGTGGAGAAGAGAAGACACTGTCGCCAAACGATCTTGTCATTGCCGACTATATCGGCGCACTCGCAATCGCCGGTGTAAAGGGCGGAGCGGAAGCGGAAGTAACTACCGAAACGACGAGTATTGTCATTGAAGTCGCGAACTTTGATGCGACAGCAGTTCGAAAAACGTCTCGACGGCTCACTACGGTCACCGATGCGTCGAAACGATTTGAAAACAATTTTTCTCCCGAATGGGCGCACCGCGCGGCGGCACAGGTGACGGCGATGATCCTTGAACATGCTGGTGGAACCGTTGTTGGCGTCCGTGATGAATACAAGGAAAAGATTTCTCCGCGAACTATTACATGCTCAACGAGCGACATCGTCCGGGTGCTTGGTCCTACGATCACCACGACGACGATCGAAGAGGTATTTCGTTCATATCGTTATCAGTTCACCAGAACAGAAGATACGTTTGCGCTGGATGTTCCGTTTTGGCGGGCGGATATTGTCGGCGCGCATGATATAGCGGAAGAAATCGGCAGATATGTCGGCTATGACACCATTCCTCCCGCACCGCTTCCGTTTGAAAAATCGATAGAAAAAAACGACACCGATGAAAAAATAACGGCAGTGAAATGGTGGTGCGCTTCACAAGAGTTTCGTGAGGTGTGCACATACACGTTTCGCAACAGCGGAGAGGTGTCGGTTATTGCCGGCGCAAAAGGAAAAGAAAAACTTCGCGCGCATCTCTCTGATGGACTGAAAGAAAGTTTTGAACTCAATCGACTGAACGCGCCGCTTCTGGGACTTACGGAAGTAAAACTGTTTGAAGTGGGAACGGTGTTTTTCAAAGACAAAGAGAGTATCTATGTCGCCATCTGCGACAAGGGGACCATCCAGGAACTGGACCTTGATGAGTTCATAAAAGAAAAACACATTGACGTCTCTGCGACCCCATCTTTCATTCCTCGTCTTCCGTCTTCTCCCTTTGTGATGTGGTCTCTCTATCCATTCATCACGCGCGATCTCGCGGTATGGGTTTCGACACCTGAAAAACGATCACTGCTCGAGAACATGGTTCGCGAATTTTCTGAAAAACACTGTGCATCCCCCGCCACCCTGTTTGATGAATTTACCAAAGGAGACCGCACGAGCGTCGCTTATCGGTTTATCTTTCAAGCCAGCGATCGCACGCTCACTGATGAGGAAGTTGCGAAAACATTTCAGGCGCTTCTCGACACTATTTCTGCCGAAACCGCTTTTGAAATAAGGTGATTTTTGCGATACACTACGGGGAGTTGTATGAAGGACCGCTCCTATCTGTTTCTTGTTTTCTTGTTTGCTTTCGCATGCGGTTTTGGTGCTCATCGCTTATATGCGGCGGAGTACACGAGTACACACTTCATCGTCAAAGACTCGGTTATCAACGGTATCGCAGGGTACGCAAGTTCACCGAGCTTTCAACTTTTTTCAAGTGGTGACTTTGTGCTCACCGGTCGTACGCCATCGTCCGGGTCATTTCTCGGACACTTCGGATTTTTGTATTTTCCGTTCGTGACCGCACCGAGCGTTTCGGCGACACCCGCAGATGCACAAGTCGGGCTCTCGTGGGGAGCATCGACCGCGGGGCTCGGATTTTCCGTATCGGGGTATGAAGTCGGACAATCAACCACCAGTGGCGGACCGTACACGTTCGTCAATATCGGCAACACACTTTCATCAACTCGCACCGGACTTACCAATGGCACTCCATACTATTTTGTCATTCGCGTGCTCGATGCGTTCGGTACCCCGATCATCACATCTTCTGAAGTGTCCGCAACACCGAACGGATCAGTGACGCCGCCGCCCGTGACCACAAGCGGTGGCGGTCAATCGATCGGCGTACAGTTCAGCGGTCTCGCGTATCCCAATGCGACGGTGAGCATTCTTAAAGACGGCGTTGATCGTGCAAAAGCGCATGCGGATGTTTCCGGAGCATTTACGACAACACTTGAGGAGATATTTAACAATTCAATCCTCTACACACTCT
>DASZSN010000022.1:0-6998 GCA_035548655.1 Minisyncoccota bacterium | reverse complement strand
GATTATTTTTCAGCAGGAGGTCTCAGTGTCTTTGCAATCTCAGTTTCAAATAAATTTGTCTGTTGATCCGTTAGACAGTAAATGTACACAAAATCTTCATCATCTTCACCATCTCCCATCACATACTCAATTATATGAGTCGGGACACCATCATTAAACATATGATCCTTAAACTGGAGAATTGCCTCATATGGATTTTTAATACTATCCTCTAAAACTTGTTTAAAATCTATATCAATAAGACCAAGTTTAATTCCCCAAATAAAGAGTAGCGTCCGTATTCCGCGCCTGTCAAATTTACTTACATAATTTCTATCCAGATCAAATTTGTTCTCACAACACTTTACTGTTGGTACATTTTTTCGATGCCAAACCTTCGCATCCTTTTGTGAAAAATAATTTTCAAGAAGTACAAGGCTTGCCCTCCTAAATATTTCATTCATAACAGAATTTTTCTCTACCCTATCCTTTTTATGTTAGAAGTCAAGTAGCATTGGGAGTTATCAAAGTTTTTTCTCGCAGTACTTTTATTTCGTCACGGAGTATTGCGGCGGTCTCGAAGTCCAGCACTTTCACTGCCTCCTTCATTTCTTGTTCTTTGAGTGCAATCAGTTTTTCGATGGGGTTTTTCTTGAAGCGACTGCCCTTCTTGCCTTTCTTGTTCATTTCCTCGACTGCGGCAAAGAGCTCCATATCAAGCGAGAGCTCTGCGTTGACCGCTTTGCTGTGTTCGCTTTCCATTCCTTCGGTGATGTCGTGGATTTTCTTTTCGATGGTTTTCGGCGTGATCCCGTGCGCTGTGTTGTACGCGAGTTGTTTCTCACGACGACGGGTGGTCTCACCGATCGCACGCTCCATTGAGCCGGTCATGGTGTCAGCGTAGAGAATGACGCGACCGTTGACGTTGCGCGCCGCGCGTCCGATGGTTTGGATGAGTGAGACTTCACTGCGCAAAAAGCCTTCTTTGTCCGCGTCGAGGATACCGATGAGCGATACTTCCGGCATATCGAGTCCTTCACGAAGCAAGTTCACACCAACCAAAATATCAAACTCCCCTTTTCGAAACTTCGTGATGATTTGGATGCGCTCGATGGTCTTGATATCGCTATGAAGATACTCTGCTTTTATTTTTTTGTCTTTGAGGTATGCCGCAAGGTCTTCGGCCATTTTTTTGGTGAGTGTGGTGGCGAGCACGCGGCCGCCGGCAGTGATTTCTTTTTCTGCTTCATCGATAAAATCGTGCACTTGACCGTGGTAGTCGCCGTTTTCCAAAATCGGTCGCACCTCAATGAGCGGATCGACGAGCCCCGTCGGCCGAATGATTTGTTCGACGATCTGCTCTGAGTGTTCACGCTCGAACGTCGCGGGAGTAGCGGAGGTAAAGATGATTTGCCCGATACGTTTCTCAAATTCTTCGAACTTCAGCGGGCGATTGTCCTTTGCGCTCGGCAGACGAAAGCCGAACTCGACGAGCGTTTGCTTGCGCGAGGCGTCGCCGGCATACATGCCTTGCAGTTGTGGAATCGTGACGTGACTTTCGTCGATGATGGTGAGAAAGTCAGGACTGCCGTCTTTTGTGTGCGGAAAATATGACAGCAATGTATCCGGCGGCTCCCCGGCCGCATGTCCGGAGAGATGGCGAGAGTAGTTTTCGATACCCGAACAATAGCCGAGCTCTTTGATCATTGCGAGATCATAGGTGGTGCGACGTTTGAGACGCTCCGCTTCGAGAAGTTTCCCTTCTTTTTCAAATTGTGCGAGTTGTTCGTCAAGTTCGAGTTTGATTGCTTTGACGGCACGATCGCGTTCATCGCGTGCGGTGATGAAGTGCTTTGCCGGAAAAATAAAAATCATTTTTTCTTCGGAAAGGATGCGCGAGGAGACGGGATCAATCTTGGTGATTGACTCGATACTGTTCCCGGAAAATACGATCGAATACTGCACCGTCTCCGAAATCGGCATGACTTCGACGTTGTTGCCAAGCGCGCGGAACGTGCCGGGAATAAGATCGGCATTGGTGCGGGTGAAGTGAATTTGCACGAGTCGCTCCATGAGCTGGGTGCGGCTCATCGCGGCTCCTGTTTCGAGACGCAAGTTGACGCGCTCATACTCTGCCGGAGAGCCGAGACCGTAGATGCAAGACACCGACGCAACGATAATGACATCGCGGCGCGTGAGAAGGGATTGGGTGGAAGCATGACGAAGTCGATCGATCTCTTTGTTGATGGAGGCATCTTTTTCAATATACGTGTCGGTAACGGGAAGATACGCTTCCGGCTGGTAGTAATCGTAGTAGGAAACGAAATAGTGGACTGCGTTGTCGGGGAAAAATTCTTTGAATTCGCTTGCAAGCTGAGCGGCGAGTGTTTTGTTGTGCGCGATGATGAGCGTCGGTTTTTGCACCTGTGCGATGACATTTGCCATAGTGAATGTTTTGCCGGTACCGGTCGCACCGAGAAGTGTCTGCATGCGATCTCCTTTTTCAAGCCCGTTCATCAACGCCGAAATCGCCTGCGGCTGGTCACCCGCCGGAGCGAAGGGGCTCTTTAAATTAAACACGCTGTTTGACATAGATATGAAAAATAGCACCACCTCCCGCCTCGCCCTTCTCGAAGGGCAGGGTCATCCGCTGGGGCAAAAGAACTTTTGAGTTCAAAGGTGTTTTCATGGTTATAGAAAACCATGGTAACACAGTTTAGTGCAACTCTGACGCGTAGGTATTGGTGTCGAGAAACTGATTGTACCCTTTGATAATAAGCTTGTAGGCAACCAGCGAGCCGATAACGGTAAAAATGAGAAAATAAACGAGGGTTTTGTTCAGCGAATATTTCATACACGCTAGTATACCGCGTAATAGTTTTTCAAAAAAGACTCCTTGAAATGGGCAAATGTTCCGTCGATGATAGCCTCACGCATACGTTCGACCAACCGCACAATGAAGTGGAGATTGTGAATCGAAGCGAGCGTCGCGGCAAGCATTTCCTCGGCGCGAAACAAATGACAGAGGTAGGCGCGGGTGTGATGCGTACAGGTATAACATGTACATCCGTCATCCATCGGTGAAAAATCTTGTTTGTACTGCGCGCCGGTGATGTTGATGGTTCCGTTTTTTGTGTACAGCGTCCCGTGACGACCGAGTCGTGTCGGCGCGATACAGTCAAAGAGATCACACCCCGCTTCAACTGCAGAAAAGAGATCCCCCGGCTCGCCGATACCGAGCAGGTGTCGCGGCTTGTCCTGCGGAAGTATCGCGTTTACCCATCCGACCGCGGTGCCGATGTCGGCTTTGGTAAACGAGCCGCCGATACCATAGCCGTCAAACGGAAGGGTCGCCATGGTGCGGGCGGCCGCTTCTCGCAGGTCTTGGAAGCGGCCGCCCTGCACCACTCCAAACAGCGCTTGTACATGTTCCGTGTCGAGTTGGTTGTGTCGATCAAGACATCGCGATGCCCATCGTTCGGTGCGCGCGAGTGCTTCTTGTTGGTATTCGTACGACGCCGTCGGGCTCGTGCATTCATCAAATGCAAAGATGATATCGGCGCCAAGCTTCCACTGGATTTCCATCGAGCGCTCGGGGGTGAAGAGATGTTTGCTTCCGTCTTTGTGGGATTTAAATTCAACGCCGTCTTCCGTCACCTTTGCAAGCCGCTCGCTTGTGATTATTTCATCTTCCAGCAACTCCTCTCCGGTCGCCACTTTGGAAACAGAGCTTCCAAACGCCACACCAAGTGAAAATGCTTGAAATCCGCCAGAGTCAGTCATCGTGGGACCACCCCAATCCATAAAGCTTCCTATGCCGCCGGCGCGCGAAACGATATCTTCTCCCGGCTCCAGATACAAATGATACGTGTTGCCAAGGACCACTTGTATTTTAAGGTTTCGGATTTGTTCAGCGGTAATCGCTTTTACTGTTCCTTTTGTTCCGACAACAACAAACGCCGGCGTTTGTATTTCGCCGTGTGGAGTGGCAATTGTTCCCGCCCTTGCGTTTGCACCAGTAAGTTTTTTTGTTATATCGAATTTCATACAAAAGTCTTTGGTCCTTCGTCTTTCGTCTATCGCAACAAAGAGATTACTTATTACTCAAGACTACCGACTATTTCACAATCACCCACTTAAGGGTATTTAGATTCGCCGGCGCTTTTGCAAGAAGTGTTTGAAATGGATCGCGCGGGTCGGCAACGATTTTTTCCACCACCGCCACAATCGCCGTATCAGTGGTTTCATACGCGATAGCATCACCAACCGCAAATGAGATGTCCCGTGGCATGCGCACTTCATACTCTCCGCTTCCCCGTCCAATTAACGTAACAGCGATATTCGTTCCTTGGGTAACTCCTGCGGACTCTCGTCCGCCCGCACTGAACAGAAGGACCGTCGAGCGATGTGTTGACACGGAAGCGACAGTACCAATGGCAACGTTGTCAAATGCGTATACCGTTTCCCCTTCCGTTATTCCTTCGGCAGATCCGGCATCGATGATAAATGTACCGTAGATACTTCGGTTCGGAAGTGTGATCACTGTCGCGAGTGTTCCTTTTGGTGCGGGTGTTCGTCCGAGTTCTTTTTTTAGCAAATCGTTTTCATCCGTGAGAAGACCGATCTGTGTTTGTGTCGCGGTGAGAGAATCAATCGTTGATTGCAGATCGGCGATCTTGTTGAGCAGTGTCCGACGTGGCGCGATCGCGAGATCGTTTTGCACGAGTGTCGACGGCAGGATGGGGGTATGCGGCACCAGCGCACGGATGATAAAAAAGAGCGCGATGATGCACGCGAGCGTCAATATTCCTTCGAACGTTCGATGAAGACGCGATGAGCGTTTTTTGTGAGTGTTAAATAATGCCATGGTCGTCGAGTGTGAGGATTACGCCACGATAAGTGTCAAAGTCTTCGAGAATCACGCCAGTACCGCGGGCAACCGCAGAGAGCGGGTCTTCTGCGATTGTGACTGGAAGTTTGAGGTCGCGCTCAAGGAGTGGTGCCAGCCCGCGCAGAAGCGCGCCGCCGCCGGCAAGCACGATGCCTTGTTGCAAGATATCGGAAACCATCTCCGGAGGTGCCGTCTCGAGCACTTCGTGGATGCCGGCAAGGAGGAGCGCGACCGGACGCATGAGCGCTTCGCGAATGTCACCGTCGGTTGCGATGAGTGCCCGCGGAAGTCCGGTGGTGAGATCGCGTCCACGCACTTCGATTTCCATGTAGTCCGTCGGTGCCGCCGATCCGAGCGAGAGCTTTACCTGTTCTGCTGTCTGCTCTCCAACAAGGAGTTTGAACTCGTCGCGAAAATATTCGACGATACGCATGTTGAAATGATCGCCGGCGACGCGCAGGTTGAGCGAGCGAACGATCCCGCCGAGCGCAATGAGCGCGATGTCAGTCGTGCCGCCACCGATATCGACGATGAATGTCGCCTGTGAAGTAAGTACCGGAAGACGCACGCCGATTGCGGCGGCCATCGCCTCCTCGACGAGATACACTTCGCGCGCACCGGCATCGATCGCCGCATCGTAGACGGCGCGCACTTCGACGTTGGTAATCCCGCTCGGCACCCCGATCACGACACGCGGTCGAAAAAATTTCCTCGAAATTTTTTCGACCTTTCGAATGAAATACCCGAGCATCTCTTCGGTCATCTCATAATCCGACACCACGCCTTCGATAAGCGGCCGAACGATCTTGATATGCTCGGGAGTCTTTCCCCACATTTCTTTCGCTTCGCGTCCGACTGCGACGATCTGACCTGTCTTTTGATTGATGGCGACGATCGACGGCTCATTGATGATGATGCCGTGCCCGCGCAAATACACGAGCGTGTTGGCGGTCCCAAGATCGATGCCGATGTCGTTTGAAAAGCGGCGGTAGAGAGAGCGAAGCATACAAAAGTCTATCGTCGTTCGTCTGTGGTGGTTAGTAAATTCAAAAGCTCTTTGTGAGAAACCACTTTCGAATCCTTTTCCGTTCGACCTTTCAGTTCGTATCCGCCCGCGGCAAGACTCTTGTCGGAGACGACGATGCGCCACGGCATACCGAGAAGGTCCGCGTCGGCGAACTTTTCTCCCGCGGAAACATCGCCACGATCATCCCAAAATACTTCAATGTCTTTTTGTGTAAGTTCGTCGTAAAGTTTCCGCGCATCTTTCTCTCCTTCACCAAGCGAGATGAGATGCACCTTAAACGGCGCTATACTCTCCGGCCAGACGATCCCTTTTTCGTCGGCAAATTTTTCAACGACAACTCCCATGACACGAGTAATGCCGATACCGTACGAGCCGAGATGAACGTACTGTTTTTCACCCGATTCATTAGTGAACGTGAAGTCCATCTCTTTGCTTTTTTGGATCCCAAAATTAAAAATATTACCTACTTCCGCGGTAGTAACTTTTTCCAATTCTTCTCGCTTTATTCCAAGCTTTGAAAGAGCGCCATCATCAAGCACTTCTTCGTTCACTGCGATATTTTTTTCTCGATGAAGATACACGGTATCTTCTCCTGCATCGCACAGTGTTTGGAACTCATGACTAAACTGCGTGAATGCGCCACCGGACGCAAACGTCACATAAGTATCTTGCCCAATTCCGATACGATCATAGATTTTCTTATACGCATCGATTGTTGCTTGATAAAACTTCTCATGCTGATCAGCATCGAGACTGCATGAGTACATATCCTTCATCACAAATTCGCGACCGCGCATGATGCCGCTTTTTGCTCGAAGTTCATTGCGAAGTTTTGTTTGAAATTGATAGACGTTGATCGGCAGATCTTTGTAGCTTGCAAGATACTGTTTGAGCATTTCAACGATCGGCTCTTCGTGCGACCATCCAAGTCCGAGATCAGTCCCGTCTTTAAGTTGTGTTTTAAACCAAATATCCACCACCTCATCGTCCCATCGTCCCGTCGTTTCCCATGTGCTCTTTTTTTGGAGTGCGGTCATCACGAGCTCTTGCCCTCCAATCGCATTCATCTCTTCTCGCACGATCCGTTTGATTTTTTCAAGG
>DASZSN010000021.1:0-12502 GCA_035548655.1 Minisyncoccota bacterium | reverse complement strand
GTCAAAGCAAAAGACAAAGGCACCGGCAAGGAGCAATCCATCCGCATCGAAGCATCGAGCGGTCTGTCAAAGGACGATATTGAAAAGATGAAAAAGGATGCCGAACTTCACGCAAAAGAAGACGAAGAAAAAAAGGCGCTTGCCGATGCAAAAAACACCGCGGACGTGACCGTCTTTACCGCTGAAAAGGCACTTGCTGATCATGGCGCGAACATTCCCGAAGAAATCAAAACAGCAGTGAATGCAAAAATCGCGGAGGTAAAATCTGCAAAAGAGGGGAGTGATACAACTGCAATCGAAACGAAAACACGCGAACTCTCAACTGAAATGCAAAAGATTGGAGAACATATCAGCAAGAATGCTCCACAACAACCTCCACAAAATACTGGCGAACAAACTCCTCCGGAAGGTGGCGAGCCAAAGGATACGACGGGAGAGGAAAAGCAAGAATAAACGATATGTGCTAGTATAGGACGTACCTATGAACAAAAAACGAAAAATTTCAGCAAAGAAAAAACGGAAGCGAGCAGGAAAAACCGTTTCCCTTCGATACCGTTAGTCAAAATCCGCCTATGGCGGATTTTGCTTTTTATGGTAAAATAACTTCCACAAAAATGGCGAAAGACTATTACAAAATATTAGGCATCGATAAAAAAGCTTCAAAAGAGGAAGTCAAGAAAGCCTTTCACAAACTTGCGCACAAATATCACCCGGACAAAAGTGGCGGCGATGAGACGAAGTTCAAAGAAGTGAACGAAGCTTATCAAGTCCTCTCTGATGACCACAAGCGCGCGCAATACGATCAATTCGGCGACGCCGGACCGAACATGGGTGGCTTTGGTGGCGGACAAGGGCAGGGATTTGGTGGATTTGATTTTTCAAACTTTAGTGGATTTGGACATGATGGCGGGAGCTTTGAGTTCGATCTCGGTGATATGTTCGGAGATTTTTTTGGTGGCGGACGACGAAGCGCACGCGATCGCCGCGGGAATGACCTGCAGACGAGCATCTCGCTTGATTTCAAAGAAGCGATCTTTGGTGTTGAAAAAGAAATTCGCATCACCAAACCGTCAACCTGCACCACCTGCAAGGGAAGCGGCGCCAAACCCGGCACCGAGCTTGAGACGTGTTCGCAGTGCAATGGCAGTGGCACCATCAGAAACATTCAGCGGACGATCCTTGGATCAGTGGCGACAACACAGGTGTGCAACAAATGCCACGGCGTCGGAAAGATTCCAAAAGATCCCTGTGCGACGTGCAAAGGAACAGGAGTGGTCAATGAGCCGCGCACCATCAAAATCAACGTCCCTGCCGGTATCCAAAACGGCGAGACGCTCCGCCTTGCGGGAATGGGAGAAGCGATTACGGGCGGAAAAAGCGGGGATCTCTATGTTCGAGTCAGTGTCGCTTCACACAAGACCATCGTGCGGCAGGGGAGCGATCTCATCACAACACTTCAAATCAAACTCACTGACGCGCTTCTTGGCGCACAATATGCGGTAGAGACACTTGATGGGTCAAAACTCATCACCGTGCCAACCGGAACGAAAGTAGGAGACGTTGTCGTTCTCAAGGGGCTTGGAGTGCCGACAAGCGCATCAAAGCGCGGTAACTTCATCGTGCGTCTCAATATCAAACTTCCGGAAAAACTTTCAAAACAAGCAAAAGATATTATTGAGAAATTGAAAGGGGAGGGGATATAAAAATGCTGACGGTTGAAACAAAAATTGATAAAAGCAAGATTGATGGTATAGGATTGTATGCAAAAGTATTCATTCCAAAAGGGACTGTTGTCTGGCGACACAATGATTTGATCGATCTTTTGATTTCAAAAGAAGAAGCTGATACGCTCTCAGAACCATCAAAAAAAACAATTTTATAATTACGCATACTTTGACATTGCCTATGAGAAATATTTACTCTGTGGTGATGATGGCCGTTTTTTTAACCACTCTACAACGCCTAACTGTGATGATAGTCAAAGAGATGTAACGGTTGCATTACGTGATATTAACCCTGGGGAAGAATTGACCGTTGATTATTCGAAATTCTATGGCGATTTTGATCGAATGAAGGTAAAATAGATTTATGGCTAGTATCGAAGAACTCAGAAACGACCGGTTGAAAAAGCGTAAAATTCTCGAAGAAAAAGGCATCAATCCCTATCCGGCGCAGTGCAATCGCACGCACACGATCGCAGAGTTTCGATCGGATTTTGACACCCTTGCGCATTCGCACGAGACGGTTGTAATCGCGGGGAGAGTCATGTCAAAGCGCGGGCAGGGAGGGCTCGCCTTTTGTGATGTATTCGATGGTACCGGAAAGGCACAAATCCTTTTGAAATCTGATGAGATGGATGCGGCGCTTTATACTCTCTTCAACGATACCGTCGATGTTGGGGACTTTGTCGAAGTGTCGGGTAGTGCGTACGTGACCAAGCGCGGCGAACAGAGTCTCTTTGTCCAACAGTGGAACATGCTCACTAAAAGTTTGCGACCGATTCCGGACAGTTGGTTTGGTATCGAAGACACCGAAGAGCGGCTTCGCAAACGATACCTCGACATTTTGCAAAGTGACGAGCTTCGCGATCTCTTTGTAAAAAAGGCCAGGTTTTGGCAGTCGGCACGTACCTTTTTGATACAAGAAGGATTTTTGGAAGTGGAGACACCGGTACTTGAAAATACGACAGGTGGTGCGGATGCACGACCATTTGAGACCCATCACAATGCCCTCGATATCGACGTGTATTTGCGCATCTCTGCGGGTGAGTTGTGGCAAAAACGTCTCATGGTAGCCGGATACCCAAAAACGTTCGAAATAGGGCGAATTTTCCGCAATGAGGGCATGTCAGCAGAGCATCTGCAGGACTATACCCAGCTCGAATTTTATTGGGGGTATGCGGACTACCAAAAGGGGATGGATCTCGTGGAGCGAATGTATAGACACATTGCCAAAGAGACGTTTGGGACGCTTCAGTTCACGATCGGAAGATTTGACATCGATCTTGGTGCATCGTGGGAGCGATATGACTATACCGAAACCATCAAAAAGTATGCGGACATCGATATTGCGAGCGCGGACATCAAAGAAATCGAAAAGAAACTAACGTCGCTTACCGTCGAATATGACACAAAAGGATGGAACAAAAGCCGCGCAATCGATGCGCTGTGGAAGTATTGTCGCAAGCAGATTGCGGGTCCGGGATTTTTGGTTGGGGTCCCCAAGGAGCTCTCGCCGCTTGCAAAATCCAACCCGAACAATCCCACTATCACCGAACGTTTCCAGCCCATCATTGCAGGAAGCGAACTGGGCAATGGCTACAGCGAGCTCAATGATCCTGTCGATCAAGCCGAACGATTTGCCGCGCAGGCGAAGTTGCGCCAGGAAGGTGATGAAGAAGCGCAAATGGAAGACACTGAGTTTGTCGAAGCGCTTGAATATGGCATGCCACCGACGTGCGGCTTTGGGATGAGCGAACGAGTCTTTGCATTTCTTGCAAACAAAAGCATTCGCGACACACAACTATTTCCACTTTTGAAACCGAGAGAATAAAAATGATAGAAGTAAAGAACACCACACCAAAATGGTTAGAACGAGGATTGCTCTTTATCGGCGGTGTTGTTGCAACGCACGGTTTTTCGTATTTTTTTGATTATGTTATTTATCCCGTAGTCACTTACAAGCTCGGTTTCTTAAAAAGCCTCGGCGCTCTTTTTTTAGCAGCGTTATTTTTTAATTATATCCTCATCTTGATTTACGATCTTTTTAAAAAAGACCTCTTTGGTTTCGAGGCACTCAAAAAAATGAAAGCTGATGGTGTAATCGCCGGCAATCAAAAATTGATACATCGCCTTCTGCGATGGGGTGAGGTGCCTGTTTTTATTGCTTTGTCTTGGTACGATCCGGTATTTGCAGTTTTGTATAAACGAAAAACCACCGAATACAACGGTCTCACAAGACGCGATTTTTACTACCTGATGCTAAGCACCGCTGTGGGATGTGTCATTTGGTCTGGTGTATGGACTGGCGCAATACAACTTATCTTGCAATTAAAAAATTTGATTACATGAGCACGGCGGTACTACAGTCCACAGAGATTTCTATAGAAACACTTGTTAATGATCGGGTGGCGTTTAACAACTTTATTTACACACCACTCTCAACCGCTCTTGCTGAGCTTGAACAGCGAGCAAACAATGAACAACTGGAAAAGTATATAAGTGCGCTACCAGCAGGGCTTCCTCAAGAACTGCGAGAAAAAAAATTTGCAGTAATATTTAGACCCATCGCGACACCTGATTTTGATTTTAGACGCTTCGCAAGTATCGTTGAAATGATTCCCGAACTGCAACCATTAGTTCTCGAATACCACGAGGATAGATATCTCAATCGTAATGATTGCAAATTTGCGCTTGGAAAAGTATGTTTTAATACTGGAAAATCAAAAAAGGGTGAAATGCTGTTCACAAATAAGGTTATTATCGACGTAAACGATGCTAATAAAAAGAAAATATCTGAAGTTAAGACGCATTGGGGGGAGCGCCTTATTGATTTTCACCACGATCTTTTAAAAAACGAATACTTGGACAAAACAAAACAAAACATAAAAACATTTGATGCTTCCGCGTGGCTTCACCGCTCAGGAGGGGTCCCTGAACAGTACTATAAATCTTTCTTGTCATTGTTTTTAAAAGATGCAATTTTGTTTGAAAATTTCATGCTCAATGAAAATGAATACGAATTTACAAAAAGTGTTGTGCTTCCTGCATTCATAAAGATATATCAAGAAACCGGTCACAAGCCATTGGTTGTCGCACTTCAACCGACTGAGATTGAAGGCGAACGCTTCTGGCTGTCGCACCCTGGAGAGTCAATAAGTTATATTGAAAAAAAACTTTTGATATAATGATACGTAATGGATAAAAGAGCACAAGTAACTATTATTCTCGTTGTCTTAGCAATCTTCATTGTTGCTGGATATAGATATAAAGGATATGTACTCGATGGCAACTACACCGTACTGGCAAATACTGTCTGTGATGCCTCCGAGGGACACTGCTTTGTTTCAGATTGTTCTCCAGGCGAAAGTGAGAATTGCGATCAAACTCCCTACAAAAAGGTCACAATCGAGAGAAAGTATGCTCCCGAGTGCATCCTCAATCACACCTGTGAGAGTTTTTACTGCGGTGACATACCTACCTGTTCAATCACGTACTGTTCAGATGAAACGCTCGATGAAGGGGAAATTTGCAATGACGCCAAAGCGCCAGATGCGACTGGAGTGCAATAACTATGCTACACGCTCTCATACATCTCCCATACTGTTATGATTATCTGCTTAACCAAATTCCAATTGGACTTTTGATCTACACTCATATTCCAACTGCGCTGGTCGCCTTGTTGTTTGGAGGGTTTCTTTTCTACCGTAGCCGCACCTTGCAGAGTACAACATTTTTTATTGTCTGTGGGTTGTTTGCTGTGTGGTGCCTGTTAGATATTAGTACGTGGTTTGCGTTTCTCGGATCGCGTCACATGATGTTCACTTGGTCACTGCTTGATCTCGTTGGGCTTGGGTTTTTCTTTTTCTCCTATTATTTTCTCTACACTTTTTCAACAAAACGAGATCTTCCTTTGATCCAAAAAATTATTGGACTTCTGCTTCTTGCTCCCACAGCAATATGGACATTTCTGGGAGATAATCTCTCTGCTTACGATGCCAATACATGTGAAGCTATTGAACGGACGAAAATTACGAATTATCCATACATTGCCGAGGGGTTGTTTTTAATTGCGGTTGTTGTGTTTGTGATTGTACAAATGCGCAAACTGAAGAATCCAACTGAAAAGAAAGAAACAGTTCTCGCCGGTACAGGGGTTTTTCTCTTCCTTTTGTTTTTTTATTCCGCAACACTCTTGGTGAATTTTCTCGTTACGGATACCGCGTTGCAATATGCATACAACTACGAAATATATGGGTTGTTTGGAATGCCGATTTTACTTGTGTACTTGGGACGTCTGATTCTCAAATACAAGGCGTTCAACCTTCGAGTATTTAGCGCTCAGTTGCTTGTGATCGCGACCGTTGTATTGCTCGGATCGCAATTTGCATTTCTCACTACCAAGGCAAGTATCTTGTTAAATACAGGAACGCTTGTACTGGTAGCTATTGTTGGAGTTTATCTTGTTAAAGGAGTTCGAAGAGAAATTGAAGCCCGCAAACATATCGAAGTACTTGCTAAGCAACTTGAACAATCAAATGCATCGCTCGGAGAGGCAAACAACAAACTCAAGAGTCTCGACAAGCTCAAAACAGAATTTCTTTCTCTTGCATCACATCAATTGCGTAGTCCGCTTACTGCAATCAAAGGGTATGCGTCGATGCTTGACGAGGGTGCGTTTGGTAAGCTCAACAGTGAGCAAGACACCGGTGTCAAACGCATCTACTCCTCCGCGCAGGGGCTTGTGAACCTTGTCGAAGACCTTCTCAATGTTTCAAAGATCGAGCAAGGTGGGATGAAATACGAAATGATGGCAACCGATCTGGCAAAGACAGTCATCGATCTCGCCGCGGAAATGAAGATTCCTGCCGAGAGCAAAAAGCTTTCTCTTGTGGTGATAGTTCCGAAACACGAGACGTTCATGGCGATCGCCGACCCGGTAAAAATCCAGCAAGTCTTTCTCAACCTTGTCGACAACAGCATCAAATACACACCGTCAGGCTCGATTACGATAGAGCTCAAGCATGTTCCCGGAAACAAGATTGCGTTTTCTGTCAGTGACACTGGCATGGGACTCACTCCTGAAACCAAATCAACACTCTTCCAAAAATTTGCTCGCGGCGAAGGCGCAAAGGTCAATACCGGCGGCTCCGGACTCGGACTTTATTTGGTAAACGAAATCGTCAAAGCGCATAAGGGGCAGATCGACGTCTTTTCCGAAGGGCTCGGAAAGGGGACAACGTTCACTGTCCTACTCCCTGCGGCAGGGATCAAAGCGGAGAACGGCTATAACCAGCCGGTATAGCGCATCTCATAGCGGCATTAGTTGCCTTCACTTTTTCCATACAAATAAAACGTGTGCGGTTTTATGCTGAGTTTTTTCTGAGGAGTTCTTCCCGGAAGTGGGAAATCACAACTGATGAGCGTGCGTGTGCCATCCGCAAGCAACCTCTCCATTATCGGAACCAGTCGTTCCATCATGTGTGGGTAGAGATAGGTATAGATATAGGTTGCCTCGGAGAGATCGGCGGACAGAAAACTTTCCCGGCGAATCGTTGCGCTGTATCCGTTGAGGTTTTTCCGGATTGTTGAGATTAAAAATGGCACGATGCTCAACTCATACCCGATCGCGTGCACTCGCGCGGTCGTTTCAAAAGCAAAAAGAGTGCTTCCGTTGCCACTGCCCAGATCGATCACTACGTCACTACCAACAAACGGAAGCGTCTCTGCCAAGCGGCGAATCGCACCAGTATTTGTTTTTATTGTGGGAATTTTTATCTGAAAGCGTTCTTGGATGAGGTAGGCGAGCATGGCAATGACCGCCACAAGCAGTCCGAGACAGAGCAAAAGTGGGAGAACTATCCAACGGTGATTCATCGAAGGGTTGTGCCGTCTGACGTGTCGACCACTTCATAGCCGAGCGTTTCGAGTGCTTTGCGAATCTTGTCAGAAGTTTTGAAATCTTTTTTTGCGCGGGCGGCGTCGCGTTCTTTGACGAGCGCTTGTGCTTCGTCCGAGAGCGTGAACTTTGGTACATTTTTTAAATTCAATCCGAGCACCTCGTCAAAAAAAAGGAGCGTTGCCCATCTGTCGGCAGGGGAGAGCGCTTCGTCATTGACCGTTTCCCAAACGACGGCGAGTGCTTTTGGAGCATTGAGATCGTCGGTGAGCGCTTCGACATATTCTTTCTCATATTTTTTGTGGCGTGTGCCGATAGTTGTCTGCAGTGATGCGAACTTTTGCAATTTTTTCAGCTGTGCCTGCGCGGCCTCCAGTGCTTCCCATGTGAAGTTCAGCGGTTTGCGATAGCTTGTCTGCATGAACAACAATCGAACAGCGAGCGGATCGATGGCGTGAGCGTGAATATCCTCGATGGTATAAAAGTTGTTTTTACTCTTTGACATTTTTTCTCCATCAACGAGGAGAAATTCATAGTGCACCCAAAATCGAACAAACGGATGACCGGTCGCGCATTCGCTCTGCGCAATCTCATTTTCATGGTGGACGGGGATATGATCGACGCCGCCGGTGTGAATATCAATGGTGTCACCGAGGTACTTCATACTCATCGCTGAACATTCGATGTGCCATCCCGGAAAACCGTCTCCCCACGGGCTCGGCCAAAACATCACATGATCGGCAAAACGTCCGACCCGCTTAAACCACAGCGCAAAGTCCGCCGGATGACGTTTGTCAGGATCGACGACGACATCGCTTCGAGCGGCAACGCTTTTTTCACTCAATTTTTGTCCGGAGAGTTCTCCATAGTGGGGATCTTTTGCAACATCAAAATAAATCGCTTCATTTGTCTCATAAGCAAATCCTTTATCAAAGAGTGTTTGCACCAGCGCAATCATCTCGCTGACATGATCGGTCGCACGAGGCTCGAGCGTCGGTGGCAGGACGTTGATGTCGTCCATGGTTTTGCGAAAATAATCAAGATAATACTGCGCGACTTCCCAGACGGTTTTTCCTTCTTTTTTCGCACCCTTCTCAAGTTTCTCTTCACCGGCATCACTGTCGTTGGTGAGATGGCCGACATCAGTGATGTTCATTACATGCCGTACATCATAGCCAAGGAGAGAGAGCGTGCGGCGCAAGATGTCATCACCGACGTATTTGCGCATGTGACCGATGTGCGTCTTGTCATAGACAGTGGGACCGCAGGCGTACATCGTGACGAGTGGCGGCGCAAGGGGCTTAAAAACCTCTATAGAGCGAGTTTTGGTGTTGTAGAGGCTCAAATGAGTCATGTGTCTCTAAAAAGATACCATGCTTTGACCCTTCCGAAAAGAACCGACGCAAAAGATGGCATTTTTTTAAGCCTTATGTTACAATGCGCATCTCGAAAAAAGCCATGCCAACAGCGAAAAAACAACCCAATACAACCGCCTCAAAAAAGGCGACAAAGGTCTCTGATGAAGAGTTTGCGGTTATTGCCGCAGGTGGCAAGCAGTATCGTGTTTCTGTTGGGGAGGTGATTTCCATCGAAAAGTTCAAAGATGCGTCAAAAAAAGGCGATACCGTTTCTTTTGATAAAGTACTCCTCGTCGACAACGGCGCTGATACCACGATCGGCACCCCGTACATCGATGGCGCAAGTGTAACAGGGGAAGTGGTCTCCGTCGGTCGTGCTCCGAAAGTTACGGTCATCAAATACAAACAAAAAAGCCGCTATTTTAAAAAGAATGGCCATCGACAGCCATTTGTGAAAGTAAAGATCAGTGCGATTAAATAAAAAACTCTTCTCAATAGTGAGAAGAGTTTTGGCTTATTTTTTTATAAACCTACGTTTATCCCTGTTCAATTTTTTGTCCATTGATTTTTCGAAAGCGTTCGTAAGATCAATGTGATGGTCATTTGCAAGGCATATTAGCGCAAACAACACATCCCCCAATTCAACTTCCAAACCATCTGTTTTTTCTGTATCTTTTTTCTTTTTGAAACCATGAAGATCGGCAATCTCCCGTGCGACCTCGCCAACTTCCTCCGTTAGCTGATTGGTCATTTGGAATGGCGGGAAATACTTGACCTCATGCTCGGGTCTTGTGACCCATCTATCGACGATTTGTTGCATCTTTTTAATATCCATAGCAATGTTTTTTACTATACTAGTAATTTTAAAAGATACGTCAACTAATCACTCTCGTTTTTTCAATGACGCCTCAAGAGACGCTGCGTCGGCGTATTCGAGCTCGGCGCCGGTAGAGAGACCGCGACCAAGGGAGGTGATGGTGAGGCCGTTTTTTATCGGGGCAAGCAGTTCGCGAATGACGCTATCAGTGTGTTCGCCGTTGGGGGTGAGTGGAAAGGCGAGAATGAGCTCTGTGAGAGAGTCTTTTTCTTTTTGTATCCTTTCTTCCAGTTTTTTGACGTTTGTCCCTTCGAGAACGTTTTTTTGAATGATCGGAATCAACCCACCGAGAATAAAAAAGAGTCCGTGGTAATCAGTGCGGTTGAACGCTTCGATGTCTTGGCTTTTCTCAACGACGATGATGGTGCTTTGATCACGCGAGGGGTCGGCACAGATTGAGCAGAGCCCTTCATCTCCTTCAAAAACGCGCAGACATTGTTCACAGGTATGCGCAACTCCTCGCGCACGGACAAGCTCTTTTGAAAGCGTGTCGACGTAGCTTTGCGATTCGGAGAGAATAAAATACGCGAACCGTTTTGCCTGACGTTCGCCAATGCCGGGGAATTTTAAAAACAATCGAGTCAATTTTTCCAGTGAATCGTTCATCAGAGATTAAAAGTCATCAAGCGACATCGCTTTCATTCCGGCGTGTGACTTGTCGATGGGGAGGAGGGTTGTCGTTTTTGCATCAAAGAGAAGCTTGATCACGCCGACCGGACCATTGCGATGCTTCTCAACCAATATTTCGACGATGTTGTCTTTCTCTGCTTGTTCTTTGTAGCGATCTTCACGATGGATGAACATGACCAAGTCAGCATCCTGTTCGATGGAGCCTGAATCACGCAGGTCGGAGAGGCGCGGTTTGCCACCCCGGCTTTCCACTGCGCGAGAAAGTTGTGAGAGAGCAAGTACTGGCACGTCGAGTTCGCGGGCGAGTTGTTTGAGTGAGCGCGAGATTTCGGTGACTTGATTGACCATACTGTCGTAGTTTTTTGACGTGCTCATGAGTTGGAGATAGTCAACAATGATGAGTCCGAGACCGTGTTCGGCTTTCAACCGCCGTGCAACAGAGCGCATCTTGACGATCGAGTTGCCCGCTTGGTCGTCGATGTAGATCGGCGCTTTTTGCAGACGACTTGCGGCTTCTTGGAGCGTGGTGAAATGTTGTGACGAGAGTCCGTGACCGGTACGGATACTCCATGCGTCAACGCGACTTTCTGCAGAGAGCATGCGTTGAACGAGTTGTTGTGCGCTCATTTCGAGCGAAAATATACCAACCGGGATGTTGGCGAGCGCGACATTGCGAGCGATGTCGAGCGCAAAGGTCGTTTTTCCCATACTCGGTCGCGCGGCGAGAATAACGAGATCGGATTTTTGCAATCCGGCGGTAAGGTTGTCGAGATCGGGAAACCCCGTCGGTACTCCGCGAAGTTCGTCCTTGTGCTCGTGAAGGTGTTCGATCTGTTCCCATGCCTCGACGAGGGACTGTTTGATCGAGATGAATGCGTTTTTGACGTTCAAGGTTGAGGAGATGCGAAAGATATTTTTCTCCGCGGTGTCGAGGATGGTAGCGGCATCAAGTTCGGTGTCTTCATAGGCGAGATTGGCGATTTGTTCGGAAGCGTCGATGAGGGAACGAAGAACGAACTTTTTGTAGACGATCTCAGCATAGTGACGAATGTTCACCGTCGAGGGAACATTTTTCATGAGTTCGTTGAGATAGGTATTGCCGCCAATATCTGCAATCGCTTTTTTCTCTTTCAACTTTGCGGCAACCGAGAGCACATCGATCGGCTCGCCTTTGTTCGAGAGGTCGAGAATGGTCTGGTAGATGGTCGCGTGCTTTTTTGCGTAGAACATTTCCGGAATCAAAATATCCGTGATGTCGTGAATCGCACTCGGACGAAGCATGAGCGCGCCAAGAACCGCCTGCTCACTTTCGAGGTGGTGGGGAGGGATGCGCAGGTTTGAGAGAGGAGACGTTTTTGCCATGAGAGGTGTCTGGATCATTGTAGCACTGGAGCGCTTCGACACAACTACAAAAATCTATGTTTTTTGCACCGTTTTTGGTACAATTTCGCCATGAAATCCCCACGGAAATCCCCACAATCGTCCGGCAAGAAGAAAGTACTCTCGGGGGTACAGCCCAGTGGCAAGCTCCATATCGGCAATTATTTTGGTGCGATCAAGCAGTTTGTCGAACTGCAAGATGAGTACGAATGCAAATTTATGATCGCCGATCTCCACGCGCTCAATACGACACAGGACAAGGCGCTCATGAAAAATCAGACATTTGAGATGGTGATCGATTATCTCGCGCTTGGAATCGATCCGAGCAAGTGCATCATTTTCAAACAATCCGAAGTTCCTGCGCATGCGGTGCTCGCCTGGATTTTCAATACGCTCACCACGATGCCGTATCTTATGCGTGCCCATGCGTTCAAAGACGCACAGGCAAAAAACAAAGAGATAAGTGTCGGGGTGTTTGATTATCCGATCCTGATGGCGGCGGATATTTTGCTCTACGATCCTGACTACGTGCCGGTCGGGCAGGATCAGAAACAGCACGTCGAGATCGCCCGCGACACTGCGATAAAGTTCAACAACATATACGGTGCGACATTCAAACTTCCAAAGGAGATGATCATCA
>DASZSN010000020.1:0-18206 GCA_035548655.1 Minisyncoccota bacterium | reverse complement strand
TTGATTGCTACTTTTATTTTTTTTGACATAGGAGGAGTATAACAAAAAAACGACCCCTGGAGAGGGGTCGACTGGGATAGCAGACAAACAGCTATCAGAAAAGCAAAAAGTACGTGATAACTATAGCATCTCTTTCAAAATTTTCAAGGTGACCTCAGGATTTGCCGCTCCTTTTGTCTTTTTCATCACTTGCCCTATGAGACTTTGAAGCGCCGCCTCTTTACCGCCTTTGTAATCCGCAACTATCTTTTCATTCTCTGATATGACCTCATTGATCGTAGGAGTAAGCGAAGCCGCGTCGCTAAGCTGTAACATACCTCGATTTTTTGCAGTTACATCAGGGTCACCTCCTTCTTTGATAAGAATACCGATGAGCTCCTTTCCTGCAGTTGAAGAAAGCATTCCCGCCGCAATCATATCAATGACTCTTCCAAAATTTGCTGGTGTAGTTGCTCCAAGATTTGCACTATCAAGAATCGAAACAATATAGTTCGCCGCTAGCTCACTCGATGCGACAGGCATACTCATGAGCAATGTTCTTCGAGCACTGTCCTGAACAAATATTTCAATCAACTCTGAGTTCTTTATTCTCTCTTTCAATCTTTCTCTCACCTGCCACGGCAACTGTGGCAACTCTTTTTTCATCCGCTCGATATCAAAGACGCTGTGCAATTTCATCTTTGGCAAATCAGGGTCTGGAAAATAGCGATAGTCGTGTGCGCTCTCTTTGCTTCGCTGTGAAAATGTCACCTGTTTGTTTTCATCCCATCCGCGCGTTTCTTGCACGATCTCATCCTGCTTGCCTGCTTCGTAGAGTTGCTCCATTCGGTTGAGCTCAAACGCGATCGCACGCTCAACACTTCGAAATGAATTGAGATTTTTAACTTCCACTTTGGTGCCAAATTGTTTCGGATCATCGGAGAGAGAAATGTTGGCTTCCACACGCATCTCCCCTTTCTCCATATTTGCCTCCGATACGCCGAGATACCGAAGGAGGAGTTGGAGTTCTCGAGCAAAGTCCCCTGCTTCTTTTGCGCTATGAATCACCGGTTCGGTCACGAGCTCCATGAGCGGTACGCCGGCACGATTGAAGTCCACGAGCGTGAAGTCGCCGCGGTCGTGCTTTGAGAGTCCAGTGTCTTCTTCGATGTGAATGCGCGTGAGCGCAATGTTGTTCAACGTGCCGCCGGAAACAATGGGAAACTTGTATTGTGAGATCTGATACCCCTTTGGAATGTCAGGATAAAAATAATTTTTTCGGTCAAACTCAGTAAAGTCAGCTATGGTGCCATCAACCGCAAGCCCCACTTTGATGACCGACTCGATCGCTTTTTTGTTGGCGGTCGGAAGGGTGCCGGGGTGTCCCATGCAAATGGGACAAATGTTGGCATTTGGACGCGTCTCGTCGGGGTCGTTCTTGCACGCGCAGAACATCTTGCTCGCCGTATTGAGCTCTGCGTGTATTTCGAGACCGATGGTTGGATAGTATTGTTTCGTCACGAAATGATTATACATTAAACGGTTTTTTTAGGAATAAGGTTGACATGATTTGTAATGAAGAGTAGAATTGGGTTGAATATATATTCTTTAATCTCTAAATCCGCTTTTTTATGAGAAAAAGTCCCCCTCCCGTTTCCGAAGAAAGAGCAGCAAAAGATGCCGCTCTCGACGACATGTATGGTGCCAATGTGAACGTATTTGTTCTTACGTTTGGTAAACTATTCAGACGTCGATCTCAGGAACGTCCCAGTCCCTTTACAGCTGTAAAAGGAAAGGAAAACCCAAAGATCACCCTTGAAGATTATGATCGGGAAAAAGTGCCCAGTGTGAGATTGGGAATTACAGGATGATCTCAAAAAAGCAATCGAATTAGTGCGAGCCCCGATTCTTCGGGGCTTTAACTATTTGTCAGTGAGACGTGCCAATTCTGCAACAAGTGCATCCCCAAATACTTTGACACTCTTGTCATCAAACAATGTCACCGCATACACAGAGGGACTGAACTTTTTAAACTTTTTAATCGTTTGCGCAACGATTTCTTCCGGCACCGCATCACTTTTTGAAAGTACGATGATTTCCGGTTTTTTGTCGAGGTCTTTACCGTATTTTGCAAGTTCGTTTCGAATCATCTCGTATGCTTTCGTCATAGTGCGTTCTTCAAATGAGACGAGATGCACCAGTACTTTTGTCTTGGTGATGTGGCGGAGAAACTGATACCCGAGTCCTTTCCCTTCACTTGCCCCTTCGATAAGTCCGGGAATATCGGCGATGATGTATCCAAAAAAATCCCCGAGGTTCGGATCGATCGTCGTAAATGCGTAGTCCCCCACTTTTGCTTCCGCTTTGGTGAGTGCATTCAAGAGGCTTGATTTGCCGGCATTGGGAAGCCCGACGAGACCGACATCCGCAATGAGAGAAACTTCGATATGAAAGTCCGCTTCTTCACCCGGTTTTCCCGGAGTCGCTTCTTGCGGCGTTTGGTTGGTCGATGACTTGAAGTGGACGTTGCCAAACCCCCCCGCGCCGCCGCTTAGGATCTGTATCTTCTCCCCTTCTTTGGTGAGCTCCCATGATGCTCCGGTTGTTACATTGGTGATCGTCGAGCCGATCGGAATATCAATCATGAGGTCGCTGCCATTTTTGCCCTTCAGATTTTTTGTTGCACCCGGTTCCCCATGCTCCGCTTCAAATTCTCGCTTGCTTCGATACTGATCGAGTACGCGCACACTGCGTACCGCGCGCACATACACATTGCCACCACGACCGCCGTCGCCGCCAAATGGCCCGCCTTTTGGTTCAAACTTGTCGCGTCGCCAGCGAACGACGCCATCCCCGCCTCTGCCTGCTGTTACGTGAATTGTGATTTCGTCGAGAAATGCCATTGAAGAGTGAGTGGAAAGTAGTTAGTAGTAAGTAGTTATAACAGTAAAGTAACAATTATCCAAGCAGGGGGGTGTTGTTTTTCATCCATTCCAAGACGCGTTCGATGCACGCGTTTGGGTCAGCTTCTTGGAAGGATCCACCCGACGCTTGATCATGTCCGCCACCGATACCGAGTCGTTCGTGCATATCTCGGACATTGACGCTCTCTGGAAGCGATCTCCCCGATATCCTGCACGTGTTGTCAGTGCGCGGTGTAATCACAAATCCCCACGTATATCCTTCGACTTTTGGTAGATAGTGGCTGATATGGAGGTGACTTGCCGCACTGATATCATCATCACTGTAGTTTCCTTGGCTCACAACGGATCGATCGAGATAACTGTACTGGAGCGGTGGCCACCCTTCCACAGCCGCGAACGTGATATTTTTTGACAGCTCTTGCAAAAGCGGAAGTATCTTCATCGGAATACTGGTAAACCGAGATCGAAATTCATCGATCCTCATTCCCACTATTTCCACCAGCTCTTTGACGATGGTGAAAACATGTGACTGTTCAGGTGGGACATAGCGGAGCACTCCGGTATCCCCCGTAATTCCTGCAAGCAAATATTCCGCTACCGCTCTATCGATCGTCTCCCCCTCAAAAAAGACATGGAAAAGCAGTTCACAATTTGAGGTACAGTGAACGTCTTGAAGAAGTAAAGAAAACGTATCTGCCGTCGATCGATGGTGATCGATGGCGATTCGCATTTTGACCAGGCTCAGTTTCTCTGGAAATGTTGTGCAGAGATAATTTCTGCTTGCGTCGAGAATGATGACGAGATCATCGTGATCGATATGATTGGCAATGTCATCCACCCATTCGATTTTTTCAAACATAGAAAAAACCTTCCAACGATTGAGCGTCGCTCCGGAATACATCATTCGAATCTGTTTCTGCGGATACTTCTTTGCAAGGAGTGCGTACAGAGATAGCACCGACCCGATGGAGTCGTCGTCCGGCGAGGTGTGTGAGGTGATCACAATACGCGCTGATTGTTCCACCAGCGCAAAAAATTGTTTTCGAAAATCATTTATCGTCATGTGAGATGAAGTGTCCGACAAGCCAGTTGATAATCGAGACAATCAATGCGCCGATGAACGCCGCGGAAAAGTTGGCAACCGAAAAGCCGGTAACAATATGCGAAACAAACAAAAAGAAAAGTCCGTTCACGACCAGCGAAAACAGTCCGAGTGTAAGGATGGTAACCGGAAGCGTGAGAAGCGTCACGATCGGTTTGATCACCATTTGCAAAAAGACAAGGCATGCGCCGACGATGACTGCAGTAGGGATCGTAGTGACGGTGATTCCCGCCACAAACCGTGGAAGCAAGAACACAACGATCGTCGTCACGAGCCAGCGAAGGAGTATCATTGAAACAATCCTTCCACTATCTTTTTAACGGTGCCCCCATCTGCGGCAGAGCCGACCTCTTTCATGACCGCGCCGACGAGTATCCCGCTCTTTGCTTTGTCGGTGATCTGGAGCTCTTTTTTCTTTCGCTCGGCGATGAGCTGGATGTCAGTGTCCGTCATCGGTGCCGGCAAATATTGTTCCAGGATGTAAATTTGCCCCTGCTCGGCGGCAATCAGATCGGCACGACCGCCGACTTTGTATTGTTCGATCGCATCGCGGCGTTGTTTGATGAGTTTGCGAATGACAACGACCACTTGGTCATCGGTCAGCTCTTCTTGTGGCGGTTTGCCAAGTGCAATAGCCTCGTTGGTAAAGACGGCAAGCGCACTGCGAAGCGTGTCGAGCGCGGTTTGATCTTTGTCCTTCATTGCACCTTTGAGCGCCTCGCGGATTTTCAGCTGGAGAGACATACTGTTTGAAGTTTACCACGCGGATGGACGTTTTTTCAAAAACTTGACTATTCTTGATAGATATTGTTATATGAAGAAAAACATGTTTTATGGAAAATGAATCTTTAAAAAACTTTGTGTCAATTTTCAAAGGAATGATATTCCAGATTTTACAGAAAAAAAATGATGGAAAAACCTTTGAAATTGCACGACGTTCGCCCGGAGTGAGAATGCTCGTCATTACCCCAGACAAAAAATTGATTCTGACGAGAGAAAGACGGCTCGAATGTAACAATCAACCAGACTATCGCCTCCCCGGAGGAAAAGTCGCTGATACGTTGGATGAATACCTTGATTCGTATGATCGCGGTGTGCTCGCCGAACGGATTTTAAGTGCCTTGCAAAAAGAGTTACGGGAAGAGACCGGTATCATCGTTGAGAGCGTCAACGACATCGAACTGATCCACACATCGCTTTGCGGTGGAACGGTCCACTGGTATCTTTATTATTTTTTGATAAAGAACTTCTCTCGCCAGAGTCCCGAACCAGAGCAAGGAGAAGAAATCGAGGTACTCGAACTTCCGATCAAGGAAGTTGTCGAGTTGCTTCTTTTGGGAAGAATGTCCGAAGATAGAAGCAGGGCTGTGCTCTATACCTATCTTTTGAAAAATTATCCCAAAGAATTTATTGCCGCGATAAAAAACTGAAACAATGTACGGGTACCTGTCGGTACCCTTTTTTATTTGTTAGAATGACCACATGAAAATCTATTTTTTCGACACCGAAACGACAGGCAACACGCCATCCGATCGACTCATCCAACTTGGCATCAAAGAAGAGGGTGTGGCGGAACCATTTTTGAACGAGTACTACAAGCCGCCGATGCCGATCCCCTTCGAGGCAAGCGCGGTGCACCACATCACGAACAAAATGGTTGCTGACAGAGTTTCGTTCAACACGAGCCCTCGCTATGAGGAAATAAAAGCACTCTTCGAATCTCCCGACACGTACGTCGTCGCGCACAACTCCGCTTTTGACGTCGCGATGCTCTCCGCGGAGGACATCCACCCGACGCACGTCATTTGCACATACAAGGTCATTCGCCATCTCGATATCAAAAAAGAATTTGCCAACCACAAACTGCAATACCTACGCTATGCACTCGACATCGATCTCGACCTGCCCGCCCACGATGCGTTTGCCGATGTTGTACTCCTCGAAAAAGTATTTGCATATCTGCTCGCACGCATCATGAAAGAGCAAGGACTCTCCCGAGAAGATGCACTCAAAAAAATGGAGGAGCTCTCTTCCCTTCCGGTGCTCATCCGGGAATTTGATTTTGGAAAGCACAAAGGCAAGACCCTCGAAGAAGTCGCGGTCGAAGCGCCGGAGTATCTCTCGTGGTTGTTGGCCGAAAAACAAAAAAATCCGATTGGCGAGGAGGATTGGATCTACACCTTGAAACACTACCTCAAGGTGTGATAGAGTGTGCTCGGACCGTTTTTAATCCCTGAGCTATATCCCCTATCCTAACAAAAAAGCCGCTTATGAGAGCGGCTTCTTTTATTGCTCTGCTTCACGTACAATAGAGCCATGCAAGCGCTGTATATCGCAATCGGGGTCATTGCCGGAGGAATTCTGGTCGCGCTTTTTTCATACCGAAAACGACCAACCCCTTCGGAAGCCGACCCTTCCGGTACCGCATTTCAGCTCCTCCTTCAGCAAATGAACGCCCTCCAACAAACCGTCGACCAGAAACTCGGCGACTCGGAGAAAAGCATGCGCGAAGGGCTTCTGCAACAATCACATCAAGCGAACATGATTATCAAAAACGTGACCGAAGAGCTCACGCGTCTCTCGGAGGGTACCAAGCAGGTGATTTCTCTCGGCGACAACATCAAACAGCTTGAAGATATCCTCAAAAATCCCAAACAGCGCGGTGTCCTCGGCGAGTATTATCTCGAGACACTCCTTAAAAACGTTCTTCCGCCCGGCTCATACGAGATGCAATATCCGTTCAACGACGGAAGCATCGTCGATGCCGTGGTGTTCGTCAAAGACAAAGTCATCCCGATTGATTCGAAATTTTCACTCGAAAATTATAACCGCCTCGTCGAAGAAAAAGACCCGACGCGTCGTGAAGAACTTGAAAAGCAGTTCAAAAACGACCTCAAAGCCCGCATCGACGAAACATCAAAATACATCAAACCCGCCGAAGGCACCCTTGAGTTTGCGTTCATGTTCATCCCGCATGAAGCGATTTATTATGACCTTCTCGTCGCGCAAGTCGGTGGCATGAAAGTAAACACCCGCGATCTCATCGAATACGCATTCAAGGACAAAAAGGTCATCATCGTCTCCCCTACGTCATTTCTCGCATTCTTGCAAACGGTACTCCAAGGGCTCAATGCACTCAAGATAGAAAAAAACGTTCAAGAAATCATCAAACATGTGGGTGAACTCGGTCGCCACCTGAAAGCACACGAAGACTATCACAACAAAGTCGGTACCGCGCTCCAAACGGTGCAGAACCACTACAACACCGCGTCAAAAGAATTGAAGAAAATAAACAAAGACGTTCTGCGCATCGCAGATACCGATGTCGGGATTGATCCCGTGCTCATCGAAGGAAAAACCGAACGGACGGTGGAGTAAATCTCATCTCATAGGGAGAGAAGCAGAAAAGGTCGACCCCTATTGGGCCGACCTTTTGTTCAATAAAAACTATTAAATATATTAGGGCTCTTCGCTACAAGTATACCCATTCTTGAGATTTCGACAAGCGGTTATTGACCCTCAAAGACTCCCGGGTTTGCAATGGTTTTAAAGACACTCACTGGCACAGTGACTTTTTGCGGTCCTGACGAATACGGCGCCACTTGATAGGGGTCGAAGAGAAACGTCACCCCACTCGCATCAATGGTGAAGTCTTTGTAGTTGTCTTCGGTCGGGTCTGCACCACTAATCCAGTTTGCATCAGAAACTTTGCTTTTGAGAAGCGCCGCCTTTACATAGTCCGCGACAGTGCCGATACCGAGCGTGCCGTTGGTAAAGAGGTCGTCGAGAGTGACGAGCGTGCCGTCTTTGAGATAGACGAATGTCTGCGTCGACGACAGTCCGTGTGCGCCACCGGTATCCGAGTACGTAGTGAAGATGTAGTTATCTGCGCGGTCATTTTTTTGTTCTTCATAGGAGACAGTGAATGTTGCCGGCGGATAACCGTCAGGAAGCGGTCCGGCATCAGTCATATCTTGTTTGAAACTGTCGACTTGCCCTTGCACGAATGTCTTGAGCTGACCGGTGATAGAGTCGTCTTTGGTATCCGGATAGTATGCGGTGATGTCATAGGCCTTGTTCGATTCGGTGATGGTCTCTTTTTTCACCTGTTCACTTGGCCACTCGATCGTTGATGGAGTGGTTGTTGTTTGGGTGTTGACGGGAGCTTTTGCGGACTTGTAACCGACAACGACAAACACGATGATGATTGCGATACAGATCGCGAGGATAATCCATTTTTTATGTTGGTGAAGTGTTGGTGGCATAGATATTAAAACGTTATTGGAATCTCAAGCGCGTCATCGAGCTTTGAATCGCCACTTGGATTGTCTTTTCTAAGAATTAAAAATCCCCTGTTGCTCACGGTGGTATCCGGGGTGAACGTCAGCGTGGCGCTAAACGGCACATAATCGGTCGTCATCCAATCGCCGTTTGCCTGCGCGTGTCCTTGCGCGATGATTTTGCCGTCCCAGTCCGTAATCACGATAGGAAACGACGCCTCAAAGTACCAATTTCCTCGCGCCTTGCCGGTAATGGAGAGCGGTGAGAGTACCTTTGACCCCGGAAGCGGCGTATCGACAACGATGAGATCGTCTTTGCTCGCCGGAGCGATAGCGCTCCCCGTGGAGTCCGTCCCGGATGCTGGTGCGGGTGCCTTTGTCGAACGCGTAAAAACGAACCAAAATACAACGGCACACAAGAGAATGAGTGGAAAAATGATGGCACGCCTTCGCATGCTTGAATTATACACTTCTTTTGGATATAGTGAGCAAGCCAATTCAAGGCTTGTCCTGTATAGCTTTGGCGAAGCATGGCCCTATCGTCTAACGGCTAGGACGGATCCTTCTCAAGGATTAAATCGGGGTTCGATTCCCCGTAGGGTCACAGATTCTGGAAATAAAAAGATCTAGTATTTCTACTAGATCTAAGCTATTTCTTCATCAATTATTTTTGCTCACTGCTTTTGAGAAGGATTTCGAATTTTATTTCCCCATCCCTATACTCAATCTTTGCAACTTTTTGACCTTGCCAGATGGTATTAATTTCGGCGATATACCTTGAAAGTATTTCTCCTGATTCCAATCCAGTAAAATGTTTTATATCTGTCAGTGACAAAGTGGTATCCAGCGGGAACGATGGACCACTCATGCTGTAAAAACAAGCATCACTGATTAATAATTCTAACAAAGGTAAATTTTCACCAGAAGTATATTCATTCGGGTCAGGTTGATGCCAGTGTTCATGCAGAAGTAACTTTTTGTGTTCTTCAGCCAATTTTGATAACAAAGAATCGATAGTAATTTTGTATACCGCCTTCTGTAACTCCTTGTGTACATTACCCTCTATACGCCAGTAATCAAAAATTTTTGATTTTGTGAGTATTTTTTCTAACCTTTCCATTTTAAAAGTTTTCCTTACATTACCATTTCCTTCAGGTTTGTCAAAATCTGATTCCAATTCCACCTACAATGGATCACAGAAAAAAATAAACCACAACTTTCGTCGTGGTTCTTGATAAGGTGCGCGCAATTCCTAAACAACTCTTTTTGCCTGCAATGCGTAAGCTTTCTCAAAATCATTCGCATATACCGGATGAGGTCTTTCAAACTTTGCCCAAATTCTTACTTTCTCGCTTTTAGCTGAATATCGAGCAACTCTTGAATATCGAGCAACTCTTATTGTGTTATTGCCGTCGATCCAACCAAAGGTAAGCGCTTCAGGAGTTTCCTCAACAATTTTCATTGCAAGGATAATATTTTCCTCGTTAATATTGCGCATACCTTTTCCATCGCCATCATGGTAAGCCGGCTTTTCTTCTGACCAATAAATTCCTTTTCCATCCTTATCATAAATCCAGTAGGATTCATAATAATCAGTTCCTTTACCAAACCCAGCACTTACGGGTGTTGTATGCATCGCAATACTGAAGTATTCTCCTTTAATTGGGAAAGAGTAATACCTTGGATCTATTCCCTTGGTTGAGTCAAAATATTTTTGAATAAGTTCAGGAATTATTTTATTTTCCATATTTTTAGTTTTAGTAGTTACCAGAAATCCTTACTCTAGGACCTTTGGAAACCACTAAAACCATGTTAAGGAACCCTATCTTTCAATGATAGCACATTATAATGCATTTGTCAATGTATAAAATACCGTTATGTTCCCTACTAGCTGGTTCCAATTCCACCTACAATGGGTCACAATCAGACACTCTCTCAAACAGTTGCCCTGCGCGCTTGTCGCGCGTGAGTGAGCGATGATGTTATTTCCTGCAATGGGACTATAATCTGCTTATGAGTAAAAGAAACAGCAAGAATCCGCTCGACAAGAAGAAACTGCTTCGGGAGGCAGACCACCTTACTCGCCCGCCACGGCTTGAAGGCGCGGTGAAAGAAGCGATGATGCAACCGAAAAGAAAAAAGAAGAAATCGAAACCGACTGAATAACATGTTCAAGAATAGACACGAAGCAGGTATTTTACTTGCGGAAAAATTACAAAAATATCGCGGTGGAGATGCGGTCGTGCTTGCGCTTCCGCGCGGCGGCGTAGTGGTTGGGCGCGCGGTGGCCGATGCTCTCTCGCTCCCACTGGACATCATCGCTACCCGCAAAATTGGTCATCCGTCGAACCCCGAATATGCCATCGGCGCTGTGGATGCACACGGGCTGTCGGTTTTTAATGAAGCGGAAGTCGCGTCTGTAGATGCGAGATGGCTAAAAGAAGAAACAGAGAAGCAAATGAAGGAAGCGAAAAGACGAACTAGCGTCTATCGCAAAGGAAAGAACCCGACCGCCCTCGCCGGAAAAATCGTTATTATCGTTGACGACGGCATTGCTACCGGTTTTACCGTGCGACTTGCCACGAAAGTAGCGCAAAAAGAACATGCAAAGAAGATAATCGTTGCAGTGCCGGTCGCTCCTTTGGAAGCAGTTGATGAAATAAAACAAGAAGGAGCGGATGAAGTGATCCTGCTTGAACCGCCGGAAGATTTTTTTGGTGCAGTGGGAGCGCACTACCAAGAATTTGAGCAGGTCGAAGATCAAGAAGTCATCAATTTGATGAACTCCTGATTGAGGATTTGAGCCCCCACGGGTGAGCGCCACGCCTAAACGGAGGCATTGACTCAAGAATCTTGAAATAAACCACTCGTATGAAAAAGAGGAAGTGGGTTGTGCGACAACGGAATCCGAAGGAGCGAGGATGAGGAGGAGTTGGGGCATCGGGCTAGAGATTCTCGAAATATGTTTGTGTAAAGGTCAGCAATTTGTCACACGATCAGAAAATCACCGCTATATACAAGACATGCTCATGCTACACTGCTCCTGTCATGCAAAAACAAAGCGCGGGGATTCTCCTTTATCGACTGAACAATGATGCGCTTGAAGTGTTTCTCGTTCATCTCGGCGGTCCATTTTTTGCAAACAAAGACGACGGCTCATGGTCCATCCCAAAAGGCGAATTTGACGATAGCGAAGCGCCACTTGTCGCGGCACGGCGAGAATTTTTTGAAGAGACTGGCTTTGTCATCGAGGCGGAGGCGGCCTATACCCCACTCTCCCTGATCAAGACCGCAAGCGGCCGGCAGGTGTACGCATTTGCCCTTGAAGGAGATGCTGATCCGGCAACGCTCACCAGCAATACATTCGAGATCGAGTGGCCGCCACGCTCCGGTATGCGACAGTCGTTCCCTGAAGTCGATCGTGGTGATTGGTTCTCGATTGCCGAGGCAAAGAAAAAGCTTCAACCGGCGCAAATTCCCCTCCTTGATGAACTCCTGACGCTTCTATAAAATAGTTATCGTGAAGAAAAGAGCTCCACAGAAAACGACAAATCATCTGGAGCAAGATCTGACTATTCCTGTTATCGCCATTGATGGCGGTGCCGGTACCGGCAAAGGGACGGTGCGAAGGTTGGTCGCACAGCGGCTTGGATTTATCAACTTTGATAGCGGCGTGCTCTACCGCGCGCTCGCACTCAAAGCAAAGAAAATAGGAGTACCCCATACTGAGGAAGCCGTATTGATAGAGCTCGCCGGAACTTTGAACGTAACAACCGAGGGCGAAACAATTTTTCTCGACGGAGTAGATGAGACACTGACGATCCGTTCCGATGATATCGGGAAGCTCTCGAGCGTAGTCTCAAAAATTCAAGGCGTTCGAGATCAATTTCACCGTTTGCAACTGAGCATGCGACGTCACCCCGGACTTGTTGCCGACGGGAGAGATATGGGCTACATTTTTGAAACACCGCATCGATTTTTCTTTGTGACCGCTCCCGAAGAGCGGGCGCGCAGACGAGTAAAGCAGTTTAGAGAAATGAACATTGAAGCCGACTACGAAGCCATTTTGGATGAGATACAACGCCGCGACTATCAAGACACGACGCGAACGATACGTCCCCTTATACCCCACCCGCAAGCAAAAATCATCGATACAACAAACGATCCGGCGGACGTGATCGCCGAGATCATTATTGAGCATTATCAGCGGTCAAAACTCGATCACTAGGCGGACGTCGCGTGTGATACTTCTGTCGGCTGTTGCGCCATCTGTTTTGATTGAAATGTCGTGAGCGCGCGATAGCAAAAGGCGATGAGAAGCATCGCGATCGGATACGTTACCAGCATACCGACTCCAAAGACAATCGCACCGAGAAAGATAAGCGCAATCGCGACGATGAGCACCAAAAAGACGCTCCAAAAGATATCTCCTTTGACCAAGTGCCATGAGTATTTGAGCGTCCCGCCAACGCTTCCCTTTCGATCGACAAACGCGAGATTGACGAAACACAACCGGACACCGAAATAAACGCCGGGGATGATGAGGAGAACAAAGCCGAGCACGATGATAAGTCCCGCAAGGACGCCAACTGCAATGAGCTTCAAAAATTCCATGATTGTCGGCAAATGCGCTTTGAGCATGTCAAACGAGAGCATCCCCTCCTTGCCGTCAACAGCGGCGAGAGTCACTGAAAGAGTGACGTAGCTCCAGAGTACCATTGCAACAAACGCGAGTGCTTTGAGCCATACGTTGTGGTGCGAGCTCGAAAAAATATTGAAAATAAACATCACAAATGCAATCGTGATGAAAAACCACAGATGTTTGGTAAATATCTGCCACGACTGGCGCAGTGTCTGTCTGATCGAAAATTCAAATTCCATAGTGAGATGCCCTATCGGTCGGGCGTTATGTCATAATAGTTCGCTAAAAATTGTACCATGTTGAAAAACGGATCAGCAAGGGTTTGCACCGCGTAGTTGACTTTCTTTGGATAATAGTTAAAGAAATACACCACAAAGCGCGGGTTGGTCGCCGGGAAAAAGCCGACGAGCGAGTGGAGGTTGCGATCGTCATAGTAGCCAGTGCCGTCAGGGCGCGCGATTTGGGCGGTTCCCGTTTTTGCGGCTACCGTATAGTGTGCAAGCCCACGATGATAGCCGTCATCGACGACGTGGATCATCATGGTGGTGATCGTCGAAACCGTCTCCGGTTTGAGGATGGCACCACTCTTCGGCCAGTCGAGTGTTTTTTCATCGCCGTTTTTTTTGAGAATCGCGGTCGCGAGGTGTGGGGTGACGAGATATCCGCCGTTGGCGAGCGCCGCATACCCGCGAATGATGTTCAGCGGAGTGATCGCAATGCCTTGACCGAACGCGGCGGTCGCAAAGTTCACGTCATTATTCCCCTTGAGTGTCCCAACGAGCCCGTTGACTTCCCCCGGCAGATCGATGCCCGTTTTTTCTCCCAACTTGAAGTGGTTGAACACATAATCACGGAACACGTCTTTTCCCATCTGTCCCTCGACAAAGACCATACCGGTGTTGAGCGACTGGTTGAGTACGTCTTGCATCGTCGCCGTGCCTCTCCCTTTTTTGTCGAAGTTGTAGATCGTTTTGTTCCCGACCGTCACCGAGCCTTTGTCAAAGTAGGTTGTCTGCGGAGTGACCTTCCCTGCGTCAATCGCGCTCGACATGATGAGCGGTTTGATGATGGATCCCATTTCATAGACGTTTTGCGCAAAGGGGTTGGTGTAGACACTGATATCATCGACGTTTGAATAGCTGTTAGGGTCAAACGTCGGCACTTGCGCCATCGCAATGATCTCTCCGGTGTACGGATCCATCACGACCCCACCGACCGCATCACTGCTCCATTGTTCTTTCACCGCCGCAACCGATCGCTCAAGTTCGGTCTGCACATTCGGTTCAATCGAAGTGACGATGTCCCCGCTCGCGCCGGTATTTTTAAAAAGTGTTGATTGAACGTTCGCGAACAATTCAGCAAAAAAGTTGACGGAGAGATCTTCACTGCTTCGAGAAAGTACATCGTTGTAATAGTTCTCCAATCCATAGTTCCCCGTGAGCGTATTGTCTTTGTACGAAACAAATCCGATTGCTTTTGATGCAAGTGTGCCGCCGGGATAAAAGCGCCATTTGTCCGCATAGAGAGTGACACCGGGAAGTTTCAGTTTGTTGATCGCATCGGCTTGTTCGGGAGTTACGCGTTCTGCAACTTCTTCATAGGGATCGTTTTTCTTTTCCGCGGCGGTGAGAAATGCTTCTTTATTAAGAGGAATGATGTTGGCAATCGCTTCGTACGTCGCCTCATCGCCTTTTAGTCTACCTGGAACAATTGCGAGACGGAAGCCGCTCTCGATCGTTGCCGCCGCGATGAGTTCATCGTTTTTGTCTTTCAAATAAATATTGCCGCGATCAAACGTGTCGGTGACCGAAACATATTGGTGCTCGGCGTGTTCGGCGTATGCTTTGCCGTGAATAATCTGTAAAAAGAAAAGGCGCCCGATGGAAAGCGCTCCAATCAGGACGACAGTGCCAATGATAACGCGGATGCGACGACGATGTACTTTAGTTTCCAACATTCCATGCAAATGCTCTTGCAGGGGCAGTATACGAAAGCGTCGTCGCTTTTACAAACCCGTTTTGGAATGCATAGTCTTCGGTGAGTGTGCGGTTGATGCTCAGATAGCTCAATTCTTGTTTGCTGGTTTGCGAAATGATGTCTTTGTTCGCCTGTGCAATTCCCTCTTGCTTGACGACCGAAAACGTAATCGCTCCGACAAAGTAGAGATAGAGCGCAAATACTCCGAGCGCGGTGAACCATGCGTATCGCGTAAGCGAACGAAGCGCACGATCAGTGTCTCGGAGAGGAAAGGTGGCGGACTCTATTTTGTTTTTGATCATGGTCATCATAGTAGTTTTTCTACGGCACGAAGTTTGGCGCTTCGCGCGCGGGGATTGGCTTGTAATTCGAGTTTGGTTGGAATGAGCGGTTTTTTGGTAATAACGCGTTTTTGGAGATCTGGTGTGTTGGAACGCATCCATCGCTTGACGATGCGGTCCTCGAGGCTATGGAACGTAATCACGACGATCCTGCCCCGATCGGCGAGTAACTCCCACCAATTGTTGAGTGCGGTTTCGAGAGTGCGCAATTCATCGTTGACGGCGATGCGAAGCGCTTGAAACGTCTTGGTGGCGGGATGCAATTTCCCTCTCCGAGGAGAAATCTTCTCGATGATACCCGCAAGAGCGTTGCTCGTTTCGATTGGATGCGTCGCACGGGCGACAATGATGGCGTGAGCGACTTTCTTTGCCGATCGTTCTCCACCGTAGTAGTAGATGATGTCGGCAATCGACGACTCATCCCAGGTGTTGACGATATCTCGTGCGGTAAATCCGGTGTGCGAACCGGCATTTGAAAATGTCATCTGGAGCGGCGTATCGGACTGGAACGAGAAACCGCGAGTATCCGCGAGTAGTTGAAACGTGCTGGTGCCGAGATCGAGGAGGACTTTGTTTGCTTTCTGTTTCCCTGCTTTTATCAAAATCTCCGACGCATCTTTGAAATTGGCATGAACGAACGTCGCGTTGGGGAAGGGAGAAAATTCATCAGCAAATCGCTTTTGCGCTTCCTCATCGAGATCGACGCAAATGAGACTGATCTCCCGACCAAATCGATCGAGAATCGCCTTTGAGTGTCCCCCACCCCCGAATGTTCCGTCCACGATTACATCCGCTTTATGAATATCGAGAAGTTCTATTGATTGTTCTAAAAGAACGCTCTTGTGCATGAAATCAAAGAATGCCGATAGTGCCGAGTCGCTCCGCGAGCGCGGTCGCATTGGTCTCAACACCTTTCTTGTACCGCTTCCATTCTGCTTCATCCCAGAGTTCGACCCGACTCGCGACTCCGACGATCGCAACCTTGTCCTTGAATCCTGCCCTGTCGTGGAGGAAGTCAGGGACGAGGATGCGACCGTTCTTGTCGACATCGACTTCAATCGCGCCGCCGAGGAGGTAACGATTGAAACTTCGAGTATCACTCTGGAGCATCGATGAAGAAGAAAGTTTTTCCGCGATACGCTCCCATTCTTTGACAGTGAACACGAACAAACATCGGTCAAGGCCCGGTGTCAGCACGACTCGTCGTCCCATTTCCTTTCGGAATTTCACCGGAAACGACAAACGTTTTTTTGTATCGATGGTGTGTATATATTCGCCGACAAGCATTGCCTTAGTTTCCCACTCTTTCCCACTTCCTACCATTTTATCCCACTTTGTTTTCACTCTGCAAGGGTAGTTGTGTGGATAACTAAACGGCCGCCTCTTCGGGCGGCCGTCTCATAAAAATCCTCTTCTCTACGTATCAATCAAGCGAAACGATTGTGTAGCTCATATCCCCTTTTGGGGTGCGTACCATGACTGTATCACCCACCTTTTTTCCAACAAGCGCTTTGCCGATCGGAGACTTGTACGAGATTTTTCCCGAGAGCATGTCGGTTTCTTCGCTTCCAACAATCTGAAACGTGCGCACCGTTTCCTCTTCGCCCTTTTTTACCCCTACCGTACTTCCGATAGCGACAGTGTCACCGCCGGTTCGTTCTACTACTACTGCGTGTTTAAGCACGTGCTCGATCTGTGCAATGCGCTCTTCGAGCTTCCCTTGTTCTTCGCGGGCGCTATGGTACTCAGCGTTTTCGGAGAGATCACCAAGCGACTTGGCGTACTCTATCTGCGAGATGATGTGTCTGCGTTTCGGTCCGGAGAGCTCTTTGAGTTCCGCCTCAAGCGCCGCTTTATTTTCTTTGGTGATGTATTCCTTCATTGAAAAACGGTGAGCTGTTTTTATAACGATGGCTCACTATACTACAAATATACCAATCAAACCAGCCTATTGATAGAGCGGTAGAACATCGGGATTTTGGGTAAGAAAATCAAGGACCGATCGGAACGCGTGGGTTGCGCCGACCGATACTTTTGGTCCGTCTTCCATAAGAACGGTAAACGCGTAACGGGGATGGTCCGTCGGAAAAAATCCGATCACCCAGGAGTTCACGCGCGTATTGTTTTTGATTTGCGCTGTCCCCGTTTTTGCCGCAACGGAAATTTCCGGGATGTCGAGCACGGTGGCGGTACCACTCGTTACAACATCACGCATTGCGTCATGCACAACCGTGTAGTAACTGTCTTCGAATGGAAGCGTCGTCTTTTGAACGGGGTGACTGCCGTCACTTTTGAGAATCGTGGGAGTGACAAGTGTCCCGCGAGATGCGATGCCGGCAACCGCGCGAAGCATTTGAATAGGGGTGACCTGAAATCCATACTGACCGATCGATGTGTTGTAGGTATCACCCACTCGCCACGGATCTCCGGGGAAATGTTGTGCCTTCCATTCGATGCTTGGGATCGTCCCTTCCACCTCCCCGCTCAAATCAATACCGGTTTTTTCTCCGATACCGAACAGCTCCGCGTATTTTTCGATGTTGTTGATACCAAGTCCGGGCTGATTTTCAAACCCGCCACCGATTTCATAAAAGTAGACGTTCGATGATACCGCAATCGCTTTTCTCATATCGACCGGACCGTGCACGGCGTTGTCTTTGAAAATAGAAAACTGCCCGGGGGCAAATGGGTTTGGTACGCGAAGTTCTCCAGTGGTCACGATGATCTTTGTCGGACTGATGACTTTTTCTTGGAGTGCGGCAAGTGCAAGAAACGGTTTTATGATAGAGCCGGGGGTATAAAGCCCTTCGGTCGCTCGATTGAGAAACGGGCGTGACGAGGATGTGAGATACCCTTTTATGGTCGCCGTGTCGGTGCCATCGGCAAGGATCGTTTGGTTGTATTCGGGGTAGCTCGTAAGCGCGAGTATCTCTCCTGTCCGAATGTCCATGATGGCGCCCG
>DASZSN010000019.1:0-102245 GCA_035548655.1 Minisyncoccota bacterium | reverse complement strand
TGACAAAGGAGCCGAGGTAGAAGTCGACGTGGTCGACACCGACGTTATCCGTTGCGCTTGCAGAGAGGGTGGTGGTACCGGAGAGGGTGGCGCCACTGGTGGGAGCGGTGAGTGAGACGGAGGGGGCGGTGGTGTCGGGAGGAGGGGTGATGACGTTTGAAACAGTGACTGAGACTGCGGTGGAAGTTGCACTGTTCCCTGCCGCATCGAATGCTTTTGCTTTGAACGTGTGGGTGCCGTTTGTAAGGGTGGTGGTATCAAATGACGTGGTGTATGGGGAGCTGGTGTCAGAGAAGAAGGGAGTGGCATCGCTATCCTTATAGAAGTCGACGTGGTCGACACTGACGTTGTCGGTTGCAGTTGCAGTGATGGTAATCGTGTTTGAGACAGTCGACGCACCGATTGGTGTGGTGAGTGAGACGGATGGTGGGGTGGTGTCGGTGGGAGCGGTAGAAGCAATTGCCAAAGAAGTAGTAAGATCGTTGAAACTTTTGTCGATGAGACATGAAACACTGGAAGTGAGCGCAAGCGACGAGCCGGTAAAATTATCACCATCATAGAGAGTAGTTCGATATCCAGAGGCAATAAAAATAGAAGAGACATCATTATTGAGAATTCCTGCAGCTTGTAATTGTGCAAGTGTGTAAGTGCCAGCCGGAAGTGATGTCGGAGTGCCACCATAGTTGCAATCCTTATACAAGGTGACAACTGGAGCCGAAGAAGTAGAGGATCCTTGGAACAAAATTACAGACCCCCACGCAGGGATCGTAACTGATCCGGAAATTGGTGCACCTTTGATATCAACGTAGTTTCCCGAGAGTGTGTCAACCTTGGGAGAATTGGAAGGATTGTAATCGAAGAAAATTTGATTGGCATTCGTGATGGACACCGGCGAAGCTTTTGAATGCACTTCTTTTCCAGTCAACGCTTTCCACCCTGTGAGGTCATAAACACCGACAGAGGGGTCCACGACCGAAAAATCGCTGATATCATTCATTGGGCGCGCCCAATAGTTGTTATCCGAAGTAGTGAAGAAATTTCCTTGACTCGTGCTTCCTCCTGTCGATCTAAGCACAAGTTGAGAAGCGGTCTTTGCGAGAAAAATATTGTTTACCTGAGTAATATTGGCACTCGAGTTGATTTCATTGTAGTACCCGGAAATGACTGGAGCATCGTAGAAGGTATTGTCATGAATATTGAGATCATGTGCTCCGTGGTTAAAGATTGCGGCATGCCCAATTGATGCAACAGTATTTCCCCCTATCTCCACTTGAGACGTACCGTCGTCGGCGTAAATACCCTCAGCAAGATAATCAGAAGATGTTGTACCGAGGGGCGCACCAATACCATTTATGATTATATTGCCCAACACCTTTGATCCAGTGTAGGTCCCGGCGTCGAAATATACACCACCACAATCGTCTTTGATGAGACAAAAATCGTGAATGTAATTGTTTTGAATGATAGTATTGGTGCCGTTGAACGTGACGCCGCTGTACCCACTGTTGGCCACCTGATTATTTTTTGCCGTATTGTTACTACCGCCGAGTGATATGCCGAGTCCGCTGGTGTATTCCTTCGGAGTCGTCATCCCAGGATAAAAACCGGAATTGGTAATCGTGTTATTTGTAACACTTACATTTGTGTCCCCTCCCGCCATATCAATACCGTTATTGTTGCTGAATGAAACATTACAGCTGTCCACCGACACGTTGGTACCTCCCTCGACTTCTATCCCGTTTATGCCGGAAAACGACACGTCGCAATTGCTAATATTTACATTCACAATATGACTAAAGGGGCTATAGAAACCATAGGCATTTGATCCCCGAAGCGATAAATTTTCAAAATTGACATAACTGATTGTCGAAGTGAGTGGTATGAGGGTATCAACTGTTGCAGCCTGTACGTTTGTCGGCATGCTTGTACTGTAGATATCGAGCTTCTTGGTTGAGGGATTGTAATACCACTCATTTTGCTGGTCCAAGGTTGCCAAACTGTTTTCAATGAAATACCCGAAGCCGTTACTAAACTGATATTGAGAATTGAGAGGAGTGAATGTAAATGTTCCTCCAGACTGCGAAGTGATCGGTCCACGGTCTGTAGACCAACGATATTTTCTCACGACCAAGTCCGCGCCTACCCAACTTTGAGAAGGGGTGGTGGTGTCAGTTATCTGATTGTTACCGGAAGAAGATTCATACGTGAGATACCCTCCATTCGAAGCATTCGCGTTCGGATACCGACCCATCGGATATAAAGTGCCATTGATGGTCACCATCATTTCTTCTTTTGAAAGACCGTTTGCTATCGGAGCGCTTTCCCAAATATTGCCACCGGTATTGGTCCACCCACTGACAGAGGTCAAACCGGTGATGACGGGCTTGTTGCCGGAACCGTAGGCGCCGTAGGTAATCGGAGCAGAGGAAGTACCGGAATTTTTCGGAACAAAGAATCCATAAAACGTATCCCCTCGATTAAAGAGGATTTGGTCTCCAGGAGCAAAGCTGGTGGAATTGACCTTGGTAAGCGTTTGCCATGGAGCAGATGGTGATGTCCCTGAATTCGCATCCGAGCCGTTGGCGGCAACATAGTAAATAGTACCAGCGGCGTGAGTAGTGCTGGAGAAGACAAGAACGCCGATCATCGCAATGGTGAACAGTGCTGCGACGCTGTAGTGAACAACGCGGTGATGAGGATTTTTATGCCAGGAAGCATACCAGGGAACGCGCGTAAGGAGGTGGCGGTGGAGTTTTTTCATTGCAATAACAAAATGTGATGATGATTAACGTTGATAAATGCCGTGTATTGGTTTGTCACTATTATCCTATGGAAAGAGACTTGGTGCAAAACAGAGCACGGTGGGCGTGTGAAAAACAAAAAACACCACCATCCTACGATGGTGGTGTTTTGCCGCTTACAATAACCGGAGCAATCTCATTTCGTGATTTTTGAAAGTCGCGCCTTTTTTCGTGCCGCAGTATTTTTTTTGATGACTCCTTTCTTGACCGCTTTATCAATGGCGGCATAGGTGCTCGGAAGGAGTTTTTTTGCTTCAGTGGTCTTTTTTGCCGTAACGAGTTTTTCAATTTTCTTTACTCCTTCTTTGAGAAGTTTTTCCGTACGATCGTTTACCCCGCGACGACGAAGTGCCACTCGAAGGGCCTTTTTTGCTGATGTGGTGATTGGCATAGTTTCGAGACTATACACCATGAAATAAAACTTGGCAACAAAGACGATCCTGCGACAACGGTGGGTATGGTTGCGTTCTGCGCTCCCCCGGTGGAACGTGTCCTTTTAGCAACATCGAGGGTATTTGCTATGATAGGTGGATGATCGCCCGCATTACCGGCACCGTCGTCGAACAGTTTGAAAAGGGAGTCGTCATTGAAGTTGGCGGCATCGGCTATGCCGTATTTACTCCCGCGACCGTCGACATCGGAAGCATCGCCGCCCTTCACACTTACCTCGTGATCCGAGATGACGCGCAAGAGCTCTACGGATTCGAGACAGCAAAAGAAAAGATGTTTTTCACAAAACTCATCAGTGTCTCCGGTGTTGGACCAAAAACCGCACTGCAAATGCTCTCTTTATACCCGCTTACCGAACTCGTTCGCATCGTCAAATCAAACGACGCAAAAGCAGTCTCGCTCGTCCCCGGTGTTGGCAAGAAAACAGCAGAAAAGATCATCATCGACCTCAAAGACAAACTTGGTGAGTTCGAGAGCGCCGAAACGGGTCCGCAAAGCGATCTCGTCGAGGCACTCCTCTCTCTCGGCTACAAAGAATATCAGATTCGCAGTGTCGTCGGCTCCGTCGATGTCGCACTCCCCCTTCAAAAACAAATCACTTCCGCACTCCAAATGCTGGGAAAATAACGTTTTACAATTGTTTGCCTTCGATATTCGCTCACTATACATACCACTTTTCTTATATACTTAATCATTATGGGAGAACTAAAGTGGTTTCTCATCGCGCTAGTCGTCATGTGGCTTCTGTGGGTTGTCACCGGCGGCTATACGCATGTGCAAAATATAAATAAGCCATTTCTCGAACAACCGACACCGATAGAAAACGGTCAGCCGTATACGTTGCAACAACTTAAAGACAGTACGCGACCGTAGGAGTTCCGTGGTGTACCTGTGGTGCGCCCAGCAGGATTCGAACCTGCGACCGTCTCCTTAAAAGGGAGCTGCTCTACCAACTGAGCTATGGGCGCATTTGCAAAAAAGCAGGAAAACTATACCATGCAACATGCATGAAATCAATTGTACCGCGCCGCATACTCATTTTGGACAACATCAGAAGCGCTGAAAACGTCGGTTCTCTTTTTCGTACCGCTGATGCAGTCGGCATTGAAACGATATTCCTCTGCGGCATCACCCCTTCCCCTATTGATCGCTTTGGCCGCCCGTTTGGAAAAATTTCAAAAACGGCACTTGGCGCTGAAAAAACCATTTCGTGGGAAAAAGTTTCCGACACGGTCGCATGTTTGAAGCAATTGAAAAAACAAGGTTATCAGATTATCACAATCGAACAATCAAAGAAGTCGCACGATTATAGAAAGGTGCGTGTCAGACTTCCCGTTGCGTTTGTGCTTGGAAATGAAGTCGATGGGGTTTCAAAAAATATTCTCTCGCTAAGCGATAACATCGCTGAAATTCCGATGAGCGGACGCAAAGAATCGCTCAACGTCGCCGTCGCCGGCGGCATTGCGTTGTTTCGAATGTTGGGCAAATAACCTCTCCCTTATACTCCTGCCAGTTTCACTGCGGTAAAGAGTATGACAACCCCCGCAAGAGTTGCGATTGTCGTCCAAATGGTTGGGTGGTTGTGGTGACTTTCGGGAAGAAGATCACTCGCGCCGATATAGAGGAAGAACCCTGAAAATACAGCAAGGATGATTCCGAGCACTGACTCGGAAACTGAAAAGAACAGTGTCGCAATGACGCCAAGCACCGGCGCAAGTGCATCAACAAAGAGCCATCTTCGCGCATCGCGGAGCGCACCGCCATTCTTTAATATAAGGTTCACGGTGTTGATACCATCAGAAAAGTCGTGCACCAGCACTGCAGTTGTAACGACTGCACCGACCGCAACGGATACTTTAAACGCAAGACCAATGGCAAGGCCGTCGAGAAAGCTGTGGACGGAGAGGCTCCCCGCTCCGAGCGGTCCACGCTTGTGTAAATGCTCATGACCATGATCGTCGCTGTGGTGACTGTGAAAGACCACAAACCGATCGAGCACCATAAAGAAAAAGAACCCTGCCGCGATGACGGTGATGATGATGGGGATGCTGTATGCCGCGCTTCCAAGTTCGATTGCCTCCGGCATCAGATCAAAAAATGCTACCGCAATAATCGCCCCCGCGCTAAATCCGAGGATTAGATGCAATTTGTCTTTATGACGAAGTGCAAAAATCCCTCCAAGGAAGGTGGCGGTGAACGCAAGGATGGCGATGATGAAAATGGTCATAGAGGGAGCGCTTATTCTATTCTAACATTGTCGTCAATCAATGAGTGAGCATGCCGCTTTCCAAAACACCGACAACGCAGTACTATTGAGGCTATATGAAAAAAGGAAACATTATTTTGGTAACAGTGGTACTCCTTATTATTGCCGGGTTGGTGACACTTCTTCTTGTCGAAGGAAATAAACCCGGGCAGTATGACACGCTTGCGCAATGCATTACCGACAGCGGAGCGAAGTTTTATGGCGCGTGGTGGTGTCCGCACTGTCAGGCACAAAAAGCAATGTTTGGAAAATCAGCACATTTGCTCCCTTACATCGAATGTCAAACCCCTGATTCGAAACAAAACAGCACGTGTAATGATGCGCAGATCGAAGGCTATCCGACATGGCAATTCCCCAACCCGATCGTGATCACAAGCGATACCGACCCGACGGTATGCAAACCGGGAGACTCCGGAGCCGACGCTCCCGCCGCGTGCCAACAATCTCCGATGCAATACCGCACGGGATGGATTTTTGCCGGTATGCCAAAAGTGATAAGCACCGCTGATCCGGTACACCAAGGAAACACATGGACGTTCCCTGCCGGCTCACGCGTCACCGGCGAGACACCGCTCGACTTTTTATCGCAACAAACCGGTTGTCCGATAAATTAACTGACACTGCTATGTTCAACACTCTTCTCGCACTCGGAACCGTCGCACTACAGCTCTTCATCGTTGCTGTGGTACTCTCGGTCATCGTAAAAAGTTCGTTCGCTTCCTGGGTTGCCAAAAACGCCACTGTCATTCTTCGCGTTGTCTTTGTCGGCGCGGCGCTTGGAAGCCTGATCTACCAATATCACTTTTCCTACCCCCCATGCATTCTCTGTTGGTATCAGCGGCTCGCTATTTTCTCTATTGCCATCCTTCTTTTCACTTCTTCTTTTGCAAAAAGCGCCCTTTTGCGCTCGCAAGTGCTTATCCTTGGTTTTTTTGGTCTTGCTGTCGCCATCTTTCACAACATCATCGACATTTTTCAGATCAGCAATCTGGGGACATGCGGCGCTGTCGGACCGAGCTGTCTTGCCCGTTATGTTCATACCTTTGGCTATATCACCATTCCAATGATGTCGTTTACCGTCCTCCTCGCCGGGGTCGTCGTTGCCCTCCTTATAAAACGTTATCCACAACAAAACGTCGCTGGATTGGAAAATCGTGTATAATGAGAAGAGACGTTCTTCTTTTCTCGTCAATTTTTGTTCTCTTTGAACGTCCTTTAAAAAAATTTATATCTATTGCATTCTCTATATAAAGGCCCTTATTGTGGGCCTTTCTCTTTTTCCCTATTTCTTTCGTGTTGTTCGTCCACCGACTGTAGAGTCTAGCTTGTCAAAATAACCTTCTCAATCAACGCATCGAGTGGTGCATTCGTCTGCCATGACCTCGTGTGAGCATCAAGAAGCCGTCGATACAACACTTCGTATTCGTTTCCCGGCACACCTTTCTCTGCAAGCGTGCGCACTTTCCAATACAAAATACCGAGAATCGCTTCAATCGGATGCGTTGCAAGCGCGGCTCGATACGCCATCCATCGAGATTTTTTATCCTTGCCGACAATCGCTCCCGCAATTGAAAAAATATCCCCTCCTTCTTTTTTTGCTTTCACCGTTCCGGTCGCGTGTACCAGCGCGCCGGATTTTTTCATCGCGGTGACAACGGGTGCAGGAAGTGCAAGTTCTTCAAAAATGAACACTGTCGGGCTTGCGGAAAGCTTTTTAAAAAAGTCGCTTCCGAGGGTTGTCTCGGCTGACGACAGGACAAACTTCGCGTGCACAATCGGCGTGGCGATGGAAAAAAGCGATGGATAGAGGTACTGCTCGAGCGCTTCGGCGGTGGTGGTGGTATCGTCGAGTGGTACGATCTCGCTTTCCGGAAGCTCTTGTATGATCTCACCGAGCTTTGTCTTGCGATCGTCTCTGTTTTCACCGATCAAAAGAAACAACATTACAGTAGTTTACGCACCGTACTGCGGTATCGTTTATAAAGATCGCCGTATTTTTCTTCGAGTGCCGCTTCGTATCGATTGAAGAAAATATTCGAGATGATGTAGCCGATGAGGGTAACGCCGAAAAAGATGACCGAACTGGAGATCACCGTGTACCCGAGAACAAGGATGAGAATGCCGAGGTGGGTGGGATTGCGCACGATGCGGTACGGACCGTGAAAAAAATAATGTTCTTTTGGATGTCCCGCTTGTTCGCAGTGGCGCGACGTGTATTGTGCCCACAACATCAAGAGCGGTCCGACAACCAAACAAATGATTGCAATCATTCGCGCGTGCGGAATATGAATCGAAATCGAAATGAACGAATCAAGAAAAAGGGCGAAGAGACTGGCGAGAAAATACGACAGGTAGCTCTTGGCGAGTATCTCATGAATGGTTTCGGTGCTCATAGGTGGTATTGTCATTGAATCACTTGAGCTCGTCAAGGCGACGCCCGATGCCGGTCGCAACCGTAAGTTCGACGGGAAGTTTCGGTATCTTGATCGGAGAGCGCTCAAATACACCGTCCATCGCGCGTTCGATTATCCCCACCACCTTCTCCGCGACCGACTCATCAACCTCATAGACAAGCTCGTCGTGAACTTGTAGGACAAGGTGTACGTTCTCCGCAAGCCCAGCGGCGCGGATGTCGTGATCAACGAGGACAATCGCGATCTTGAGGATGTCCGCCTCGGTTCCTTGAATCGGCGCGTTCGACGCCATCCGTTCGGCAAACGCCCGCAGATGCGGAAGCTTCGATCGCATCGTTGGAAAGTATCGTCGTCGCCCAAAGAGCGTCTCGGTGTACCCGGTATCGTGCGCGCGCTTTTTGATGTCTTCGAGATAGGTCGCCACTTGTGGAAATGTGGCAAAATAATTGGCATAAAATTCCTGCGCTTTCGCGCGATCAGTGCCGAGATTTTTTGATAGCGCGCTTACTCCCATGCCAAAGATGATGCCAAAGTTGATCACCTTTGCCACACGACGCATATCGGCAGTCACCTGTTCTTTTGAAACATGAAACATCGATGCCGCAACGGAGCTGTGGATGTCTTCGTTGTTTTTAAATATAGTGATAAGCCCACTGTCTCCTGAAAGAATGGCAAGTACACGCAGTTCGATCTGCGAATAGTCGCAACTGACAAACACATTACCTTTCCCGGCAATAAATCCCGCACGAATGTCCTTTGCTTGTTCACCGCGCGCGGGGATGTTTTGCAGGTTGGGATTTGCGGATGAAAATCTTCCCGTCGCCGCACCGTCTTGGAAAAATGTTGCGTGAATGCGTCCGTCATCTTTGATGTGCCCAAGGAGTGCTTCGACGTACGTGGTGAGGAGTTTCTGTGTTTCGCGGTATTTAAGAATAAGCGGAATCACCGGGTGGGCATCGGAGAGGGCGACGAGTGCATCGGCGTTTGTCGTAAATGCACCACTCTCTTTCCGCTTCCCTTTCGCCTTGAGACCAAGGGTGTCAAAGAGGAGTTCGGAGAGTTGTTTTGGAGAGTTGAGATTGATGCGTTTGCCGGCGACGTTCGCGATGTTTTCTTCGATCGCCGCAAGCTCGATGGTCATCTTTTTTTTGAGTGCAAGAAAATGATCACGGTCGATTGCAATCCCATAGCGTGTCATGTCGGCAACAATGGGGATGAGCGGCTTTTCAACCTTTTCGAAAAGGTCGATGAGATTTCTTTTTTTCAGTTCTTTGAAAATGATTTCTCGCGCATCGGCAAGTGTCGTTGTCTTGGTCGATCCGAGAATCACGTCAAGCGAGGGAGTGGTTTTTTCAGAATCGAGAAGCCAAAATGCGATTTGTGTTTCTCGAAATAGTTCCGCATCGCTTTCGGGTACTTGCACCGGTGTCGTCTCAATGGAGAAAAGCTTCTTCACTCTCGGGATCAGACTTCGAAATTCATACTGGTTCATGACATCCATGAGCACGTGCGTGTCGAGCGCTTTGGTATGGTCGGTTGTAGGAAGTTCATAGGTGACCGGCGCATCACGACGAATGGTAGCGAGTGTTTTGGAAAAGAACGCGTCGTCTTTGTGTTCGATCAACAGTTCAACAATGCGGTCCGAGAGCCCTGCCTTCTTTCCCGCGGCAGGATTTTTCTCAAGCGATTGATAGAGCGCCTCGATGGAACCAAATGCTTGAACAATACTGGTGGCGGTTTTCTCTCCGATTCCTTTCACTCCGATGATGTTATCTGACGGATCTCCACGAAGCGCTTTAAAATCCGTGAGTTGTTTTGGAGAAAATCCGTAGCGTGCTTCGACCCCTTTTTCGTCATAGATAACGGTGTCGGTGACGCCTTTTTTAAGCGTAAAAACCCGCACACGATCATCATCGACAAGTTGGAGAGTATCCATATCTCCCGTTGCGATGATAATGGAGAGGTTCTTTTCTTTTTTCAATCGTTCGACGAGCGTGCCGATGATGTCATCGGCTTCAAACCCTTCCGCATCGAGACACGGCACCCCAAACGCGGAGAAGATATCACGCGAACGATCGAGCTGAGCGACGAGCTCATCATCCGTTTTTGCCCGCGTCCCTTTGTAGGCCTCGTACGCATGATGGCGAAACGTCGGCGCGGCGAGATCATATGCCGCAACCAGATAGTGCGGTGCAAGCTCTTCGATAATGCGGATGAGCATGGAAGCGAGTCCATAGAGCGCGCCGGTCGGATTGCCGGCGCTGTCGGTAAAGCTCGGGAGTGCGTGATACGCACGATGAATGATCGCGTGCGCATCCAAAATGACGAGTGTTTTTCTTTCAGTTTTTTTCATGGATAATAATCCGATGTTGATTGTCGTGATTGATTGTAAAGAGGTGTGTATCTGCCGGAAGTGATGCTTTGATCCGCTCTGGCCATTCGATGATAATAAGCGTCTGTGGTGATTGAAGGATGTTGTCCCACCCAAGCGGCGTCAACTCATTTTCCGACTCGATGCGATACGCGTCGATGTGCACCATTTTTTTGAATCGATCATCGTTCGTATCATAGAACTTTCCGATGACGAATGTGGGGCTTTGGATAGTCTCCTCCACCCCCACCGTTTTTCCAATCGCTTTGGTAAGGGTGGTCTTTCCCGCACCAAGATCTCCGGAAAGTCCGACAACGGTCGCTCGATCATCGTATGGAGTGACAAGCGCAAGAAGTTTTTGCGCGATGGTGTTGGTTTCTCCTTCGCTGTACCGCTCGTGCATGACCGGATTGTAACACAACAAAACCCGCCTCATCGGCGGGTTTTGTATTACATCATTACGAGGTCTTTTCTGCTTCCTTTTTGCGCTGTCCGTAGAGATGGCGCCCGAGCACGATGAGTGCAAGGATGATAAGAATCAAGAAGAGCCATTGGATGAGCGTGTGCGGAAGGAATCCGAAGCCAAAGGCGCTTGCGCCGAGCACGTTCGGACAATCATTGGCGATTGAAACGAGCGAGTAGGCGATTGCGTTTTCTTGGGCTTTGGTGAGCGTGTTGGTGTACACCACTGATGCGGTGATTACCGAGAGCGCTCCTGTCTGCGCGGAGTTGTTGACCGTTCCGCGAACAAACATCGTGCCGCTTTCACCCGGATCGAGAGTACCGAGATCGACGGTAATCGTTCGATCGGTCACATCGTAGTTTCCGCGTGAGCTTGAGACAAAGGTGAGTTCCTTTTGGTGTGTTATCTGGAGAACCGCATCGTCGAGCGTTTCTTTCGAAACGTTCTGATACGTGATCGTGTAGTTCACTTCTCCGTTGACACACATACGATCGCTGTCGCTTTCGACTTTGAGTGCAAGGAGTGACGGCGCGCTGTTCGCAACAACAACATTTCGAATGGTCGTCGTTTTGGTAGTTGTCGTTGTCGACGGTGGAGTACTGATTGATTGCGTGCGGAACGGGACGATGTCGCCGTAGGCAGTACCGCGATTCGTTTGCACCACTGCTCGGTAATAATAGACCGTGCCGGGCGCGAGACCGTTGATCACTGCCGAATAATAATTCGACGTGAGGTTGCTCGGAATGGTTTGTGTTGCAGTGCGAATTCCAAGCGCGGTGTTGCTTCCCCATTCAAACCATCCTTTGGAACTTCCCGAGGTGGTGTTGGGAACGGCGATACCGTTGAGCTGTGCTGAACTGGTGCTAAGGATCGACGCAACAGTCGTAATCGCTTGCGGCTGGTTGCTGGTGTTGATGGTTGTTCCACCACCATTATCGACATTGATGCGAACGGTATCGGTATCATCGAGATTGCCGTTGCTGTCGTAGCCATAAAGCGTATAGGTCGTGTCATCGTTGGGATCGACACTTTCACTGCCGTCGAGACTTACCGTGCCAACATCCGGAAGGATTTTGACGCGATCACAGTCCGTCGTTCGCCAATGAAGATCAGTCGAGTCGCCATCATTGATTGAGGTGTCGTCAGCGTAGAAGCTGTCGATCTGACAATCGTTGTTATTGTTGTTGTTATCAACACTAATGCGAACGGTATCGGTGTCGGCAAGATTGCCGTTGTCATCGTACGCATAAAGCGTATAGGTCGTGTCATCGTTGGGATCGACACTTTCACTGCCGTCGAGACTTACGGTGCCGACGTCAGGAAGAATCTTTGCGCGATCACAGTCGCTCGTTGACCATCGAAGGCGCGTTGAATCGCCATCACTGATCGAGGTGTCATCGGCATCAAAGTTGTCGATCTGACAGTCGCTATTGCCGCCACCATTTCCGTCGTTGGTGTTGTTGTCCTCTATGTTGATAGTAAGGAATCGCTGTCCACCGATATTTCCCTGTGCATCATAGACGGTAAGGGTATAGGTGGTACTGCGAAAGATTGCACCGGTTGAAATGCTATCGTACGGAGGACGATCGCCCGGGTAATCAGCAGGAACAATGGAAGCACTATCACAGCCGACACTATCCCAGTGAAGAATTGTTCCTTCACCGGACTGAAGTGTGTACTCGTCCGCGGTAAAATCCGTCGGTTGACACGCTTGCCCATTGCCCGCGTGCGCGAAATTCGCCGGCATAAAGACGGCAAATGCGAACACTGCGATTATTGAAATAATAATTTTTTTCATATTTTTGGTTTCCACTGTTTATAATTTCGACAATTGGAAGGTGATCTCACTGTTACAGAAATCACTCTTTAGCGCTCCAACATCATAAAGATACTGAAGCACTAAAGAATGAAAGGATGGCACTGATGCACCATCCGTTCATACAAAAGCATTATCCGCCACGTCGTCCTCCTCCACGGGGGACGATTCCGCTCAGGGAGGATTCGTTGTATCTCCTCGGTCCAGCGGTATTTCTACCACCCCCACCTCTTGTGGGAGAATGGAAAATTCTTCCGCCACCCATACGACCTCCACGACCATAGGAAGAGTAACTCCCCCTTACTACAACGTTGTTTCGGTTGAACAACCTGTTTCCAAGGTTGTTCCCGACACCCAGGCCGAAACCGGTTGCAACACCGTCAACCACATCATTCAGAATTCTTCCTCCGAAGGATTGGTGTTCTTCATCACCGTAGTAAACAGCGGTTTGCGGTTGTACTACTGAACTTTGCTGACAGGTGGAGCATGACGCCCCGTTGTTGCTGTTGTTGCCGATTGATTGGATGCGGGCATAGATCGCCGCATCGTCCAACATGTCGTCAGTACGGTCGTTTCTCCCTTTCTTATAGATGTTGTATCCATCTTCCCAGGATATTTCGTTGTTACCGGTTGTTGTGTTTTTACTTTTGATTGTTTTTTTATTATCAAAAGTGACATCCTCATCCGTTTCATCAACAGACGTACTAGAGTTTCCTGGAAGGAGTGGGTTAAGGCATCCGTTTGTTCCCCATTTTGCAACGGGGATAATGTTCTCTCCTTGTTTAAATCCTATAACAAGGGTCTCTGGTTTAAGTGTTCCGGATGCAACAGTGATATTTGTGTTCGGGTCGATGGCAAAATTCTGTTCGCCACCAACTGATTTTCCTAAGAAAAACTTTGTCTTATCAGCGGTAGCTATCTGATCGTAAAGATCTTCTCCCCACACTGAAACAAAATTTTCCTTTTTCGAACGTACCGCTGCTCCACTGATCGGTTCCCCGGCCATTGCTTTTTTGAGCCATGAGGCAATCTGGTCAACCGACGGATTAGTGATAACATTTTCCCACTTAACAAACTGGTTGTATTTTTGTGCTTTTGTATTTACGGCGCAGAAAAGCGCCGCTATCATTACGATGAACATTTTTTTCATAAAAAAGTTTTTATTGATGAAAAAATCGGGTTTTCTATTTGCTTCTATAATAGCACAAACTGCTATATATGTCAAGCACCTTTTGATAGGTCTCGACTGGGGCAAATCGTTGTTTATTTGGACATTACCAGCACTTTTTGGTGAGTCAATACCTCCCGTCGCGGTGCCCCAAAAAGCCTTATATAGGTTATAATTTGGGGTAATGCTCACCTTTGACGAAGATCAGCAAAAAAAACGCATCGACGAGCTCAAAAAAGGCGAAGAGGAAAATCTCGTCCAGGCGCTTGCTGAAAATCGTTACGGGGTGCCCTATGTGAACCTTCTCGCTCTGCCTATCGATAATGACGCGATTCGCCTTCTCGAAGAAAAAGACGCGCGCGCGCTCGATGTCGGCCCGTATAAACTCGTCGGAAAAAAAGTCTCGCTCGCCGTTCGCTCCCCTGTTGCCGCGGGTGCCCTTAAAGCAAAAGACATGCTCGAGGCGAAAGGGTTCGAGGTGACGCTCGTCATGGCGAGCCGTGCAAGTATCGAAAAAGTGTGGGGGCACTACGCGGATCTGTCGTTTTCAACCACTTCTCATGCCGGCACCCTCGACATTGCGCCGGATGTGCTCACCGAACTTGGAAAAACGATAAAAACATTTGACGACGCAGTCGCGCGGATCACTGACGCGACAAAACAAAGCGATGAAGAGCACCATCTCTCGCGCGTGCTTGAGATTGTGCTCGGTGCCGGTATTGGTCTTGGTGCCTCTGACGTGCACTTCGAACCAATGGAGCGTACCGTCGAGCTTCGCTTTCGTCTCGATGGCGTGCTTCACGTTGTCACGACGTTTGATTTTGATACATACAAAAAACTCAACTCCCGCATCAAACTCCTCTCAGGACTCAAACTTACAATCAACAAAACTCCGCAGGACGGTCGCTTTTCCGCATACCTTGGCGATGAAAAAACCGGCAATGAGATCAACTTTCGCGTTTCATTTATCCCCGGCGCATATGGCGAGAGTATCGTGCTTCGTATTCTGGATCCAAAATCGATTCGTGTACAACTCGACAACCTCGGTATCTCAAAACCACTCTACGATATTTTCATGCGAGAAATAAAAAAGCCGCACGGAATGATCCTCCTCACCGGTCCCACCGGCTCCGGAAAGACGACGACCCTTTATGCATTTCTACAAAAAATCTATTCTCCCGAACTCAAGATCATCACGATCGAAGACCCGATCGAGTATCACCTCGTCGGCATCACACAGACGCAAACCGATCACAAAAAAGGGTACACGTTCGTCGAAGGACTTCGTAGCGCGCTTCGCCAAGATCCCGACGTGATCATGGTGGGAGAAATCCGCGATCCCGAAACGGCAAAGATCGCGGTCGACGCATCGCTCACCGGACACATGCTCTACTCGACGCTTCACACCAACGATGCCGCGGGGGTCATTCCGCGACTTATGGACCTTGAAGTAAATCCAAAGATATTGGTCTCCGCACTCACCCTCCCGATTGCGCAACGTCTCTGTCGACGGTTGTGCACAAACTGCAAGTTCGAGCGACCGATCACTGATGAAGAAAAAAAAGACATCGACCGCATTTGGAATACTGCCGTAAATAACGGAAAGGATATGGAACAGTTTGGAGTAACACCGCGGGTGACGACGCTCTGGGGCGCAAAAGGGTGCGAACAATGCAACAACACCGGCTACAAAGGACGTATCGGAGTGTTCGAGTGCATTCAAGTCGACAGCGCGATTGAAGCGGCGGTACTAAAAAATCCGACCGACCGCGATATCCGTGCGATTGCCGAGAAACAAGGCACGCTCAACATGCGCGAAGATGGGCTCATCAAAATCTTGCAAGGAGTCACCGACTTCGCCGAGTTGAAGTCAGTGGTGGATCTGGAGGAAGAAAAATAAAAAAGCACGAATCTCTAAACAGCCCTTGATAATATTGAAAAACCAAGTAAAGGATGATTGTAGGATGGCCCCAGTCGAAACCAGAACGTCCTATCCACATCCCTAGAACCATAGGGCTGGCTGTTTAGAGATTCGTACCTTCTTGAAGACGGACTTGTAGTAGAATAAGTCCATCAATCGGATGTAAACCTGTGTGGGTTTTGCTCGATGCCAGTATAGCATAAGTAAAAAGTATGTCAAGAGACCCCAAAGAAGAACAATTTAGCGACAATGTCTTGCGACCGGGCTCGTTTGATGAGTACATCGGTCAACAGGATATCAAAAAAAATCTCTCTATTCTCATTGGTGCGGCAAAATCTCGCGGTCACTCCCCCGAACACATCCTTTTTTATGGTCCACCGGGACTCGGCAAGACAACACTTGCATATGTTGTCGCAAAAGAAACCGGCGCAAATCTGCGCGTTACTTCCGGACCATCAGTTGAACGCGTCGGCGACCTTGCGGCGATTCTCACCAATCTCCAACCGGGTGATATTTTATTTATCGATGAGATTCATCGGCTCAACAAAACGATTGAGGAAGTACTTTATCCGGTAATGGAAACCGGCAAGCTCGATATCATGATTGGCAAAGGGCCGAGCGCGCGAACGATTCAACTCGAGCTTCCCCCGTTTACACTTCTTGGCGCGACGACGCGCTTTGGGATGGTATCGAGCCCGCTTCGTTCACGATTTTCCGGTGGTGTGTTTCGATTGGATTTTTACACCGATGATGAAATCAAAAAAATCATCACTCGTTCAGCGAAGATTCTTGATGTCGATATCAGTGGAGAACACGTCGGAAGCATTGCTGCGCGCAGTCGCCGCACGCCACGCACCGCAAACTATCTGCTTCGTCGCATACGCGACTACGCGCAAATGCAAGGAGCGTCGATCGACAATCAATCGATCGAGGAGGCATTTGCACTCCTTGGACTCGACGAGAACGGCCTTTCAAAAAACGACATCACCATTCTCTCCGCAATCAAAGAAAAGTTTGGCGGCGGGCCGGTCGGGGTAAAAAATCTCGCGGCGGCAACCGGTGAGGACGAGGGAACGATCGAGGACGTCATCGAACCGTACCTGATCCAGCTTGGACTTATCGAGCGCACTCCACGTGGCCGAACGCTCACCCAAAAAGGGCTCGCGTATTTGTCATGAGACTCTTGGCTGTCGATCCGGGATATGATCGTTGTGGAGTTGCGGTATTTGAGGGAAATACGCTTTGTTACTCGACCTGCATTGAAACGAACAAATCCGACAGTCACCCAAAACGATTGAGTGCGGTGAACACCGCCCTTTCAGCGCTCATTGAAGAGTGGAGGCCCGAGGTACTCGCGCTTGAAACGCTTTTCTTTTCAATAAACAAAAAAACCGCAATCAAAGTTGCGGAGGCGCGCGGTGTGATTATGCAGTGCGCCGGAGCACATCACCTGCACGTGCTCGAACTTTCTCCACAAGAAGTGAAGCTTTCGATGACAGGCGTTGGAAACGCGGATAAAAAGCAAGTCCAAAAAATGACCGTATTGGTGCTCAAAATAGATGACGCCGGCAAACGCGATGATGAAATCGACGCTATCGCTCTGGGCGCGGCGGCGGCACAAAAATGGGCTGTGGAAAACTCGGCAAAATCACTTGCAAAGAAAAAATGATTTATGCTACAACTACTCTCATACCAGTAATCCGCCCTCGGCGGAAAAGAAAATAAATAGTGCGTTATGTTAGACGACGATCAAGGAATGCCGACCGATGATTTCGTGGAAAAAAAGGAAGCTGAACTGGAGGAAGAAGAACCTTCGTTCGATATCCACGACGACGGTGACAATGATGATTATGGGGATGATGAAGACGATGAAGAGGGGTATCTCAACCTCTCGATAATGAAAGAGATGGATCCCTACGGAGAAATGATGAGTGAAGTATAGACAAACCCCCGACCATGGTCGGGGGTTTGTTATTTCTTTTCCTTTTCAAAATCGAGACTGCAGGAGTTGATACAGAAGCGCTTCCCGGTCGTTTCTTCGGGTCCGTCCGGAAACACGTGTCCAAGGTGCGCGCCGCATTTCGCACACATCGCCTCAACACGGCGCATGCCATGTGTCGTATCTTCGGCGTAGACGATCGCGCCTGCGTTCACTGGTGCATCATAGGACGGCCAGCCGGTTTTCGAATCAAACTTGTTTTTTGAACTAAAGAGCGGGGCTCCGCACACCTTGCAGTGATACATGCCGTCATCGTGCACATTCCAATACTCGTTTCGAAACGGTGCTTCGGTCCCCTTTTCTTGCGTTACATGATATTCTTCCGCTGTTAACTCTTTGAGTCGTGCGTGTTTGTCTTTCATCTCTTCAGTATACACCACGTGTCAAGTTTTCTTTACATTGCATTTTTCGCATCGGCATCCCTTTGGCTTGATGTAGTCATTCCAAAACTCTTTTCCATAATCATACGAAAGTTCCTCCCCTTCTCGTATCGCCCGCTTTGCATAGATTGTTACTCGTTTCTTTCGCTCGTTGGTGGTGGTTTCGCAGTTCGGGCGACACGAATGATTGATGTATCGAGCGAGATTGGTACGACTGCTCCCATCAATCGTCCACCTGCCGTTGATTTCAAAAAGATATTGTCCGCCCCGTTCGTTTGCCTGCGCTTCGGTGAGAAGCGTGCCTTTGTATTCGATGATAAAGGTTCCTTTCGGTATCGGTTGCAGTGCAAAAAGTCCGAGACCGTGTGCGCCTCGTCGTACTTTCAAATATTTTTTGGAAAGCGGCCGTCGTTTCATTGTTGGCAGAGATGATACTATCGTTGCCACGAGCTGTAAATTCCAGTCGTAAGAACACTTGTGCCACCGCGCTGTACTATCCCGACATCACCATAGGTTATTTCTCCTCCTCGATTATCAAGTGTTCGCTCAAGTAGTTGCGCAAATGTGCGGGCCGAATATCCGGCGGCATAGCCGTTTAAAAGGATAAGGTGCGCGTTGGAAGAAAGTAGTGGGGGGAGCAGTGCGACAAGTTCAGCGAGTCTTTCTTCTATCTTCCACACCTCCCCTTTCGGACCACGACCAAACGCCGGTGGATCCATGACGATGATTTCAAATTGCTCCTCGCGTCGTATCAATCGTTTCGCGTATTTGATCGCATCTTCACACACAGTTCGGATACTTCCCTGTGGTATCTTTGATTGCGCGATGTTTTCTTTGAGGATACTGATCGCCTGTTTCGATGCATCGACGTGGGTGACCTGTGCGCCGGCATTCGCCGCAACCAGTGACGTCGCACCGGTGTATCCGAAGAGATTGAGCAGGCGAAGCCCTTGTTCTTTTTTGCACAGCGCCGCGACTGCTCTCCATTGTGGTTCGTGTTCAGGAAACAAACCGACATGTTTGAGCTGTTTAAGAGAGAGGTTAAACGCCACTGCTCCATATCGAACAATCCATGAATCGGGGAACTTACTTCGTTCTTTCCAGCGCTCACCTTTTTCCGCCCATGAAAACGACGCGTCCGCATCATGCCAGAACGCTTCGTTTGTTTTCTGCCACAACACCTGCGGATCGGGACGATCGAGAGTGATATTGCCAAAACGTTCGAGCTTTCTCCCCGCTCCGCTGTCGATGAGTTCATAGTCGTTCCATCCGTTTGTGTTGCTGTCGATTCGTTTCATATTTTTGCAAAATGCTACGCGTGTGATAAGGTCGAGGGTATGGATTTTCGTGCCGTTACAACTGTAGCGATTATTTGTCTAAAAATCATTCTTTTTTTTATTCTTTCGCTTGTATTTCTACCGGCGTTGCTGATCGTTACCTTGTTGCAAACATTTTGGACGAAACAACTAAGCGAACTTTTCAATCTCTAGCGCACTCGTAAGAATCTGTTCTTGCCGATCTTGTAGGTCGCTTTTTTTGGTGCCTGCTCGAGTGTCTCGTAGGTGACTTTCTCTCCGTCTTCAAGTGTGATCGCGCCGGCGGCTACCAGACGGCGCAACTCACTATTCGACGGCACAAGCGCTGAGTTGAGAATGGTGTCCTTGAGGGTATCTTTCGCCTCCGTTTCGTGTGCGACCTCAGGGGATGCGCCTTTTTGGAATACGTTTATAAATTGTTCTTGTGCCCGTTGCGCGCTTTTCTCATCACTCATTGATTTGGTGATCTCAAACGCGAGTCGCATCTTGAGATCACGAGGGTTGGTTCCGGATGCAAGCGACGCGACAACTTCGTCAACATGCGCTTTTGTATAATCGGTACACAGTTCAAATCCCGACGCGATAAGTCCGTCAGCCCAGCTCATCACCTTCCCATATACGGACTCAGGGGTCTCCGAAAGCGCCACCATATTTCCTTCGCTTTTCCCCATTTTCTTCCCGGTGCTGTCTTCGAGAAGCTTCATGGTCAGTACAAACTTTTCTTTTCCTTTCATTTGTTGAAGGAGAGTGCGCCCGGTGAGCATGTTAAACAGCTGGTCGTTACCGCCAACCTCGCCGTCGACATTCATCGCGACGCTGTCGTAGCCTTGCATGAGCGGATAGAGAAATTCATGGAGATAAATCGGCTTTTCTTCTTTCATTCGTCGAACGAACATGTCTCGTTTGAGCATTTGATCGACGGTGAAGTGAGCGGCAAGCTCTACCACATCGGAAAAGGTCAGTCGTGAGAGCCAACGACTGTTTCGCTTCACCATTGCGGCATTCTTTCCGTTGAATCTGATGAATTTCCCGGCTTGCGCCTTGTATGATTGCCAGTTTTTCTTCACTTCTCGATCAGAAAGCTGGACGCGCACCGCGCTTTTATCTGTTGGGTCTCCAATGCGACCAGTGAAATCCCCAATAAGAAAGATGATTCGATGACCGAGGTCTTGAAATTGTCGCAGTTTTCGAAGGGTGATGGCGTGTCCGATATGGAGTGTTGGGGCACTCGGATCAAAGCCGGTGTAGATGGTAAGCGGCACCCCCTTTTTCAGCTTTTCCTCAAGAAACGCCCTGTTTGGCAGAATAGCCTCAACCCCCTTGGTAAGGACGGTCTCTATATGATCGTCTCGATTCATGAGCTGTAGTGTACCATTTTGTTTGTTTTTTACTGGTTTCCTTATTATGATGGTGAGAATGAAACGAAAAAAGATGTCTCCGCTTAAAAAAGCCATGTTTGGACTCGTGGCGCTCTTTTTTTTGTTTTGTGGGGGCGTGCTTGTGTGGGCGAGCTTTGTGAAACTCCCCGATATTTCATCATTTGAAGCAAGAAAGATAGCAAACTCGTCGAAGATCACCGATCGTACCGGGGAAGTCGTCCTCTATGACATCCACCAGTCGGTGCGTCGTACAGAGATCCCACTTGCAGATATGGGGGATAACATTAAAAACGCCATCATTTCAATCGAGGACGATCACTTCTATGAACACAAAGGTATTCGCATCAGTTCAATCATCCGGGCGTTCTTTGTTGATATATTGCACGGTAGTTTCAGTCAGGGAGGATCCACCATCACTCAACAAATCATCAAAAACACCCTTCTCACCAACGACAAAACGATTACTCGAAAACTGAAAGAGTGGATTCTTGCAATCAAACTTGAACGCCACTTTACAAAGGATCAGATTTTGCAGATTTATTTAAACGACGCACCGTTTGGTGGCACGATTTATGGTGTTGAAGAGGCGTCGGAAGCATTTTTCAATAAACACGCAAAAGATTTGACGTTAGCGGAAGCGGCATATCTTGCCTCCATTCCCGAAGCGCCAACCTACTATTCGCCGTTTGGAAAAAACCGCGCAGAACTCAATACACGAAAGGATTTGGTGTTGAAGCGAATGCAAGACCTTGGCTACATCACTCAAGATCAGCGTGATAGTGCAAAAGCGGAGACAGTAGTGTTCAACACCTCCGCAACCAACAGCATCAAGGCGCCACACTTTGTGTTCTATATTCTTGACTACCTTGAGAAAAAATACGGCAAAGACGTAATGGAGTCCGGCGGCTACACGATTCGCACGACGCTTGATTATGATATGCAACAACGAGCAGAGGATATGCTCAAGCAATATGCCGCAACCAACCTGCAGAAATATCACGCGACCAACTCCGCGCTCGTTGCCATCGATCCAACAACCGGACAGATCCTCACTATGGTGGGTTCAAAAGATTACTTTAGCACCGATATCGACGGAGCGTTCAATGTCGCCACCGCACCGAGACAACCTGGTTCATCGTTTAAGCCGTTTGTGTACGCAACCGCCTTTAGTAAGGGATACACACCGGATACGGTGCTGTTTGACGTACCAACAGAATTCTCTTCTCTTTGTGATGCAAGCGGAACCCCACTCCCCGGACACACTGAAGATGATTGCTATCACCCAAGCGACTTCGATGGGAAATTCCGAGGGCCGATAACGTTACGTAGTGCAATCGCGGAATCACGAAATATTCCGTCGGTAAAACTGCTTTATTTGGTTGGGCTCGACGATGTACTCAAAAACGCAAAAAACCTTGGTATCACGACGCTTGGTTCAAAAGATCAGTACGGGCTCTCACTCGTGCTCGGTGGTGGAGAAGTCACTCTCCTTGATATGGTGAGTGCGTATGGGACCTTTGCAAATGCGGGGGTGAGAAACCCCGCGACGGGCATTCTCGATATCACCGACAGCAACGGCAATGTTGTTGAAAAGTTTGAACCGAACCCAATCGATGCGTTCGATCGAAATTCGGCGCTCACTCTCGATGATGTATTGAGTGACCCTGCCGCACGAGCACCGACATTTGGAAGTTCGATTACCATTCCGGGCGTCGCGGTAAAAACCGGTACGACAAACGACGACCGTGACGCGTGGATCCTCGGGTATACCCCCAATCTTGCTGTTGGTGTGTGGTCGGGTAACAATCACAATGAAAAAATGACAAGTGGTGGGTCGGCGGTTTCCGGTCCGTTATGGAAAGCATTTATGCAAGATGAGTTGAAACAATACCCCGAAACGCCATTTGAGAAACCAATCCCTGATCCCGACTATGACTCATTGAAACCGATTTTGCGTGGAATATGGATGGGAAATCAAACAGTAGTGCTTGATAAAGTTACCGGAATGCTCGCCACCGACAACACCCCACCGGAATCAAGAGAAGAAAAAGTGATTACTGATGTAAAAAGCTCTCTTTATTGGATCGACAAAAGCGACCCTCGCGGTCCGGTGCCATCAGATCCGAACAAAGATCCTGAATATCATCTCTGGGAACCGGCAGTTGAAACGTGGTGGGAGGCCAACAAAGGAAATTATCAACAAACAACCGCAAACGACCTTCCGGTTGGGTATGACACCGCTCACAGTAATGCGACGGGGATTGTTTCGATTTCGGGACTTCCTGACCAGCTGGGAACGTCTGATATAAAAACAGTTTCAATCTCGTTTACCGGAACCTATGGGTTGAAATCAGCTGATGTGTATATTGATGGTGATTATGTGACCACCCTCTCAGCTCCATTTCGGTTTGTATTTTCACCTGGTGATTATGGGTATTTACCCGGAGATCATGAGATCAAGGTGGTCGGCACCGACACTATTTACAATCGTTTTACTACATCGAAAAAATTCACTATCAGTTGATTGCTCCAATCGAAAGTGATTGCTCGTTGCACTTTTTTATAATCAATTCTTTTTTTAAAAGCACCGCCATTTTTATGGTTGGAGGAATGGTGAGATACACCACCCCTTTTTTTATTATCAATTGATCGGTTGAGACTGACACTCCCGACACATCACTGATGATTGAAGTGATGCGCAGTTTCTTTGTCTCCTCACCTTGTATTGATTCTTGGATGTCGGCAAGAATTTTTTTAAAAAGTGACATGATAGTTACCGGTTGGTCGGAACAAGGAGGTAGAGAAATGAATTGTCTTGAACACTTCGCACGACAATAGGTTTGTTTGGTGTGGTGAACGATATTGCGATACTGTCCCCATTGATTGATTGAAACACATCGAGAAAATATTTTAAGTTAAAACTCACCTCAATTGATTCCCCTTCTATTACCGCATCGATTGAGGAGTCACTTGATCCAATGTCGGTGTTTTTTGATTGGATGGTGATTTGTTTTTTTGTTGGGTCGGCAGTGAAAAGTACTTGGAGAAATTTATCAGAAAAAACAGTGGAGAGTCGGAGGGTGTTGAGAATCTCTTGTTTCATCACCACCACTTTTGTTTTTTCTTCTTTTGGAATAATGAGTTGGTATTCAGGAAACGCGCCATCAATCAATCGTGTGGTGAAATAAATACCGTTTCCTGAAAGAGAGAGTTGATTTTTATTAAACGCCACTCGAATTGTGTCAGGAAATGCATCAACGGTGCGTAGGAGATCGGTAATGTTTTTATATGGGATAAGGATTTTATTGATCTCAGGAACCTCTTTTATTTTTATTTTTTTCTCCGCGAGACGAAATGAATCGGTGGCAACAAACGACGTCACCCCTCCTTCGCTATGAATAAAAATACTCGCGATTTCCGGTTTTATATCCGTCGTTGCCGCACAGAAATACACCGACCGAATACCCTCTGATAGATCGGTTGCTTTTATGGAAAAGGATTCTCCTTCAACTATCGGAAGGGTTGGAAACTCCTCTTGTGGAAGACACTTGATGATTGTGCTGTTCTTTTTTGTTTTAATTGAAAGATTGTCATGTATTAGTTCAAGTGTCGCCGTTTCGGCACCATCGAGGTGATTGCAGACGTTTGCAATCACATCACCTTTTACTAATAATGACCCCTCACTACTCACTGTCGCAGGAATTTCAACTTCAATCCCAACATTGAGGTTTGTTGCTTTTATTTTTAGTGTTTTTCCGGTTGCGGTGATGAGGAGCGCGTGGAGAATGGGAAGGGTGAGATTTTTCCCCGTCATTCGATCAGTGAGTAGTACCGCGTTCTTCAATTTTTCAACTCCACATTCTATCTTCATAGTATGTAAGTATTATAGTAATAGATATGTATATGCTGTGGATTGGGGAAAACAAAAGAAAATGTTTTATTTTCAATATCTTTTAGGAATGCTTGTTGTGGATTGTATTGCAGATTTTTCATATTATTTTTTCTTATTTTTATTTACATACTTTTTCATCTAATTTATTCCGTCGTTTTCCACATTATTTAAACAAGATACGAATATCTTCAATCTCTTTCATAAGTGTTGGATTACTTATAAGATCATTCTTAATTTTTTCATAGGAATGAATGACGGTGGTATGATCTTTTCCTCCAAGCTTTGCGCCGATTGATGGATATGATTCATTAAAGTCTTCACGAAGCATAAACATAATAATCTGTCGCGCGTGAACAATCTCCTTTCGTCTTGTTTTCTCATAAATCATTCGTTCGTCGAGGTTGTAATAATCCGAAACTGTTTTTACAACCGAATCAACAGAAATATTCTTTTTCGGTCGAATACTGTTTCGAATCAATGTCTTTACCTCACTAACACTGATTGGTTTTTGTTTTAATTCCGAATGCATCAAAATGATATTGAGTGCACCCTCAAGCTCACGAATACTCCCTGTTACAACAGAGGCAATATACGAAAGCACTTCTTCGGGGATGGCGATCCCCACCTGATCAACCTTTTTTCGGATAATAGCAAGGCGGGACTCCATGTCCGGCTCATGGATATCAATGGTCATTCCTGCGCTAAAACGGGTCTTTAAACGATCTTCAAGTCCGATAATGTGATTCGGGTGCTTATCCGACGAAAAAACAATGTTCTTCCCCTGCTCATAGAGTGTGTTAAAGACATGAAAGAGTTCGTTTTGGGTGCTTTGTTTTGTGGAAACAAACTGGATATCATCAATGATCAAGAGGTCGTATTTTCGATATTTTTCTCGAAATGTTTGTTGTCGGTTGTTTTGTACCGCGGCAACATAGTCGTTGGAAAATTTCTCAAGTGTTGTGTAGAGCACTTTTTTGTCAGGAAATACTTTCCTTGCTTCGTTTCCAACCGCTTGAATTAAATGTGTTTTTCCGAGACCGCTTCCACCGTAGATAAAAAGCGGGTTGTATGACTGTGTCGGACGTCGTACTACCGCCTGTGCGGCAGCGTACGCAAGCTCATTAAACGGTCCAACAACAAAACGATCAAACGTGTATCGCGGGTTGAGATTGTCCTCGTGGTTGATATAAATATCTTGGAGTGGAAGTTCGTTGGGGCGGCTCATCGAAATCTTTTCAGTAACCGATGGCGAGACACGACTAATGGTAAATTCTATTCCACGAACATAATCAGCGTGGTCAACAATCGTTTTTAAAATAAGCTTTTGATATTTGGTGAGCATCCACTCTTTGACGAATTCATTTGGAACGCCAATGAACACTACCCCACCGTCGATTTTTTGTATTGATGTATTTTTGAACCACGTTGAGAAATTTGCCTTCGTTGTTTGGCTTTCTATTTCAGAAAGGCATGTACTCCAAAGTTGTACGCAGTCATCCATGACAACAATCATACCCACATTATTCCTTTTTCAGAAATTGTGAATAACATGTGAATAATGTTGATTATAGCAATAAGGATAGGCTTGATTGAAAGAGACTTTTTGTGTATAGTATCGCCATTATGTCAGTTACCTACCAGCCAAAAAAGCGCAAAAGAGCCAAAACCCACGGTTTTCTTACTAGAACAAAAACGAAAGGTGGGCGCAAGACCATTTCCCGCCGCCGAGGGAAAGGTCGAGCAAAACTTGCCGCTTAACCCATGCTTTCAAAGAAGGAGCGTTTTACAAGGAAGCAATTTGAGGAATTTTTGTCAGAAAAAAGTGCTCGCTCTGTGTACAATCAACTTGGAACGCTAAAATTTGTTCCCTCAAAAGAAAAGAGGTTTTCGGTAGTGATCGCGAGCAAGGCCGAGAAGCGCGCGACGAAGCGAAACGCGCTTCGTCGCGCCATCTATTCCCTCTTCAAAAAAGAAACGCAACCCATTTCCGGAATCCTCTACGTTTCAAAACAGGCAACAACACTCCAGAAAGAAACAATAAGAGAATGTTTCAATGACCTTCTTAAAAAAATTCAAAAAAGTTCCAAATAGCATTATGATCGGACTTATTGTCGCTTATCAGAAGATACTCTCCCCCTCCTCTGGTGTCTTTCGATTTTTTCCGTTCTATCCGAAACCAACCTGTATTTTTTACCCGACGTGCTCCGAATATTCTTTACAGTGTTTTAAAAAATACTCATTTGGTATGGCGTTTAAAAAGTCGATCAACCGCATTGGTCGCTGTCACCCCGGAAACGAGCCGGCGGTAGATTTACCGTGATACAATAAAGAACTATGCATACCCTCTGGAACAACTTTATCTACGAACCGATTTATAACAGCCTTGTTTTTATCGCCCAACACGTCACCTTCAAGGATGTCGGGCTTGCCGTTATCCTCCTTACGGTCATTATCCGCCTCATTATTCTTCCACTTTCAAAAAAGAGCATTGTCAGTCAATATAAAATGAAGCTTCTCGAGCCAAAGCTCGCCGAGATCAAAGCAAAAAAACTCTCAAAAGAAGAAGAGTCAAAGCAAACATTTGCACTCTATAAACAAGAAAAAATAAACCCATTTTCCGGTTGTCTCTACCTTCTCATCCAACTCCCCATCCTTTTTGCGCTCTACTATGTTTTTATCAAAGGAATCTATCAACCAGATCACCTCTACTCGGCACTCTCAATAGACGGGCTTAAAAACACATTTCTCGGACTTTTCGATATCACCAAGCCATTTCTTGCCCTCGCGATTCTTGCCGGTGTGACGCAGGCAATCCAGGCGTTTCTCGCACCGAAACCGACGACTCCCGGCGCTGACGAAAAAGGATTTCAAGCGAGCTTCACCAAAAGCCTCTCACTTCAGACGCGCTACGTTCTCCCACTCATCATCATCTTCATCGCAAGCAAGCTCGCCGCCGCAGTATCACTCTACTGGACAGTCGCAAACCTTTTCTCCATCGCACAAGAACTGTACTTTAGAAAAACCGTTCGATCGAAACTTGCCGCAACGTCTTAGTACGAAAATTGCCACAATGCTCCCGTTCCATTGTCTATGAAATAAACGACACGTGCGTCTTCGTCGACTGTAAGGGTTGTTGCATCAAATGACTGATCTCCGCCGTCGTAGATTGTGTCGATCACAGCCGCACTTGTATAAATGTGATACAGCTTGTCAGAGAAATGTACAAGCCCCATGTACCAATCGTCCGGATATTGCCCTTGCGGGACTGAGTCGTTTCCCGCGCAGATCAAATCCTCGTTTTTTAACCATGCGCACTTTTCAGGGAGGATTGACTCGGCGATCGCTTTTGTGGCGCCGGTTTTTGTATTGAGTAATCGTGTCAAAAAGCCCCCCTGCCCGCTTTGTGAGTACAAGACATACGTGCCGCTCGGACTCACCGACGTCGTAAGCCCGGAAATGTTTCCAAGCACTTTTCGAAGACGCTTATCTGTCGTACTCACTCGGTACAAAAATCCATCAGCGGAGGCAGATGCTTTTGTTTGTAAGTAAAAGTTATTCTGTTGTGGCCATGACAGAAGCCAGCCATGAAACGGATTGGTCAGGAGTGTCTTTCCTTTGTTTCCCGACGAGTCACTGGTCGAAAGTGTTGTTCCGTTCGCGCCAAACGTCAGTCGACCAACCGTCGTTCCGTCAGGAGAAACCGCAAGAGAAAAAACATCATCCGGAAGATACGTACCGCTTTTTTGCGTGCGGGTACCATCAGGATTTGCGTCGGGAATCGGTACGCTGTAGGTGGCGATTGTTTCACTGTCGTCTCGTAAAAAACGCAACAATGCGGTTTTTCCCCCATCGGCAAACGATGCCTCGTATACATTTGGAATGTAGACGTTGCTTATTTGAAGTGGAATACCACCATCTTTTATTTCGTATACATACCCGGTGGTTTTTGAAACATATCGCAGTGTTCGTTCTACGAGCGTTTGAGTGGTCGATTTTTTCTTTGGGTCAGTCGCGGGAACGGTAACTGTTTTTGAACTCGTATACAACGTGAGGCCGGCGACGGGACTGTGAGTGAGTTGTTTTAATGATGAAAAAGGGACAGCCTCTCCTGTAGAAACAGTGTCCCCTGCGTTTCCTATCGTACCCGATGGAGTGATCGTGTCAGACGATGGCGTACTGCTTCTGCCGGGAAAAATGGTCTGAAATATTCCACCAGTTGTTTGAGAGGTTGTGGTTGGTTGTTTAAATCTCACCGCGACACGCCACGCAATTACCCCGACGAGGAGAATGACAATGATGATTGAAATACGACGACGCATGGCTTTATTGTACTATATTGGCCATTAGGGAAAGGCCAATTGATATGCGGCATCAAGCTGAGCGTCACTGATATCTATTTTTTGTCCACACTCAACAATAAAGATCGAGCGCAATATCGGATACAACACCCCCTTATCAACAATACCGTTTTTTACAAGACCAACATCGACGTTGATAGGAATTTTTGAATTTTGTGATACGGTTGTGGCATAAATATGGTTAGTGTCGGTACTGGAATAATAACTAAAAAGCTGAGAGAGTGTCTTCCAGTGAGGAGACGAACTGTTTTCCGGCCGCGTATATTGCGTTTCCAGGTTCACCATTAATGCCCGCACCCCCATGATAGGGTCACTAAAAACTGCGTACTGATAAGTAACCCCGTTTTTATCGGTGTATATATCTGTTCCTGTTTGACCTTGCCACTGAGGAGGTGTTAAAAGATTTCCATAGTTCTTGTTTCTTATACCACGAACGCCAGTTCCGGTTGGGAGATTTCCTTTATAGGACGGGTCTCTTCCATCACCCCCTGAAAATATTGCGCCGAACTGTTTCGCTACCTCAGTAATATCAACATTTACTGTAGAAATATTGACACTATTTACTACCAACTTCGGATTGATGGTGTTTAGGATAATCCATGCCGAGAGTGCGAGGAGGAGTCCGAAAAACGCCTCCCAAAATTTTGCCTTTGCCCCCGCTATCTTAAAAGGAGTGTCGCTTGTTGCAAAAATATATCCCTCAATAATGAGACGAATCACCAAAACAACCGCCGCGGCGCCGATTAGAATCGTGAATATATAATTTAGAAACCCGTTTACCCCACTCGGATCGTCGTAGTTGCAAAGTTTCGTCGGGGTCATTCCTCCTGCAAGCTTTTTCAAACAAAGTTCGGGATCAAAGAGCACCGAAAGTCCGGGAATCGGCGCAAGTAAATGATAGCTTTGTTTACTCTCATCACTTTGCGCCGCAGGGGTATTGGGTGGTATGAATCCGCGTGAATCGTTATAAAAGTCGCCCACCTGTACATCGGTTGCGCCGGCGGGAGTTGTAATGATTTGTCTGAAATAATAATCTCCACTGGGAACAAGGTCGGGAACTTTCCATGAATATGTTCCGTCACTGGCGACAGTCGCGGTCAACTGTTTGCTTCCGGTACTTCCAAACGGCATCGCACTCAAGTCCGTGCCAAAGGGTTTGTTTTCGTTTTTATCCCCCGGGGTTGGTACGGGAGCGTATTCAAGGGTAATTTTGAATTGCTGACAATTGAGGTGTACCGAACAATCGATTTTTCCGGAAATGGTCATGGTGGTGTCGCTTGATGTGAAGGTAAGCGGAGCGGCAACAATCTTTTGTTCTTTGCCAAACTGGGTCAAATTGCCAGGTGTCAAAATTTCCCACCCGTCATTGTTTTTTGCGGCGAGATAGACATAGACCCAACCACCCTGTTCAATATCGGGAAGAAGCGGAACGGTCGTTTGTGTGTAGTTGTGATTGGTAAACCCCGATGATTGCATGATAGAACCCGTCGGGTATTGCTGTATAAAATATTTTGGGAAACTAAGCAGATCGACCGATACAACAGTTGGATCAATGATTGTTTTTGAAAAAAATAAATACAGGGAACGTTTTTCATCGTTAGGTATCTGAGAAGTAAAAGAAACCGAAGACCCGTCGGCTGTTGGTACGCCGCCAACGCTATAAAATTCCGTAGAGAAAACAAATGTTTTTGTATCTCCCGCTTTGTGTACATAGTACGTTTTGTTCTGTACCAATCCGGTGATAGTAAATGTCCGTACCTCCCCTTTTTGCACAGTAAATGATCCGCTGTCGAACACTTTTCCCGTAAGAGACCCATCACTTGCCTTCGTGGTCCAGATCGTCAATCCGGAAGATGTTTCCGAAACGTCGCCAGTGTGAGTGAGTGTGACGATCGCATGGTTCATACCAGAGGTGACGTGGATGGTGTTGCCTGTTTCATTGAAGTCAAACTCAGTCGCAAACGCATGCGTTGCTGAAAGGAGACAAAAGGAAAAAACTAAAATCAAAAACTTTTTCATTGGAACGTAAAGGTGAAGTCTTTTGTTATATTCTGTAGGGTGTAGACGTTCGTCGATACGCCGACAGAAATGTTGCTTGTTCCGTCATCACTTGGGCGCGATATACGAAGCTCGTTTTTAGGAACATTGAAAATATCCGTATCCCCATTTTTCATTTCAAACGAGAGTCCGGAGAGGTCGCGCGGCGTTGAGAAAAAGAACGGTTCAAAATGGATGATCGCTCCTCCGTCGGCGATCCCAACGTTGCCAGTGGAACCGTTCGCATAATCAATAAACCCTTCACTTTTTTGATACCCGACGATCGTTGGTGTTTGTGGAGTGACACTCACCTTTCCGTTTCCCTGAAAAAGCCCTCCGGCAACGGTGACTGAGATGTTTTCACTCCTATCAAACAAATCATTCGATATAAGCACACTCGATCGACCGACGCCTGAGATGTTCGCCATCGCGGAGTCATTGTTCGTCCAGTTATAACTGACCTGGCTCGGTGCCGCAGTCGAAGGAATGGCGACCGCGCGAATCACTCCGTTTGGCGCAGGAAGCGCTCTCCCTTTATAAAACGGGGGTGTATATGCGTCCGCCCCTTCCCACAACACATCGATACTGCCCGGATTCAAAGTGACGCTTGCGGACAGTGGGGTAAGTCCGAGGCCAGAGACGGTGACAGTAACTGTCGCGACATTTCCCGCCGCGGGGGCCGTAATGGAAACCCTCTTTTGTCCGACGCCGTTTGCAATCGTTTTTCCCCCATAGGTCCAGGAGAGATTCGCCTGATCGAGATTGACGGCAAAGCTTTCCGCTTCAAGCGACACCGTTTGCAGAGGAGCCGGATCGGTGGGGATTATGTTGATGGAGAGATCAACCGACTGCTGTTGTTGAAATTGCGCGTTGGCGACTAAAGCAGAGGAAAAAATCAAACCGAAGAGTATAAAAAGGCGCACCATATACATAGAGAAAGTATAACATTTACCTGTCCTATGCGTGTTGCTCTCGAAATTCCTTTTGTGCCTGCCGGATCGAGATGATTTGTGACGGGTCGGATGTGATGATCTGATCTTCGGTATACGAGGCAATGATCTTGATCGCCACATGTTTGAGCCCGGCAAAGAAAATCCCCTCCCCAACACCGGACTCAAGCAACAAATACTTCTCCTCATCAGTGAGGTTAAATGTCTGTTTTAGGATGTCGATGGTAGCGGGAGATTGTTTGAGGAGCAGTTGAATGGAGGAGTTCGTGACAATCGGCACTCCGTACGGGCTCTTCATGAAGTCCCCAACGTCTTGAGTGATGGTCGCAAGGCCCAGATAGTATTTGCGGCCGCGCTTGGCGATCGAATAAAGGAACGAGGCAGTATCGTCGCTTTTCATCATCCACCACGCTTCATCCACGACAAGGAGACGCTTTTTGAGTTCTTTGCGAATCGCGTTCCAGATAAAATGCGTCACGATATACATTGCCGCCGGTTTGAGATCGTCTTCCATATCACGTACCGAGAACACAACGAATTTTTTGTTGATATCGACGTTTGTTGGTTGGTTGATGAAGTTTGCCCACGAGCCGTGAGTGAACTTGGTAAGGCGCTGGAGAAGCGACTCAGTTCCCTCCATTCCCTGGAGCACCATTTCAAAATCTGAAAGAAGCGGCGGCTCGACCTTTGAAAAGTCTGACTCCGCGCTGATGTCTTTGAGCGCGTACGTCTCAGTGATTGCCCGGTCAACGAGCGAATCTTCTTCAGGAGAGAGTCCGCCGAGCATGATTCGGAACAATCCGACCAAGTTGATGACATTGCTTCGCAGTACATCCGCCGGCGCCTCATCTTCTCGCGGTATCGGCAGATCGAATGGATTGATATGGTGATCAGAAGAAAGTGAGATGTTAAAGTATCGTCCCCCAACCGCTTCCGCCAAGTACTCATACTCACGCTCCGGGTCGATAACGAGTACTTCGGTATCGAACATAAGGGTGCGGATAATTTCGAGCTTGGTAGCGTAGCTTTTCCCCGCGCCCGCTTTTGCAAAAATGATGGAATTGTAGTTTTCGAGCGAGAAGCGGTCAAAAATGATGAGCGATGAATTGTGTCGATTGACGCCATAGAGGATGCCGGTGTCCGAGGTGAGATCGAACGAAACGAATGGAAACATACTCGAAATCGGCTCCGAATTGAGCTTCTGTGTCACACTGAGGCGATCGGTCCCAAGCGGCACGACTGTTTTGAACCCATCCTCTTCTTGAAAAAGTGTCGGTTTGATGTAAATCATCTTTGATTCAAACAAGGATCGAAGCTCACTTTCTGTTCGAAACAAGTCGTTCTCATTGTCGGCATAGATAGTGATATAAAATCCGACATCGAACATTTTTTCTTGTGCCTGAGTGAGATTGTCGCGCAATCCCTCTAGATCTTGATAGGCGGTATCAAGCCGAGGGTCCCGTACGAGCCCGCGCTGTTGACGAGTGATGATTTGGCTTTCGACCTCAGCAATCTTTTTTTGGAAATGACGCAGAAGCTCCGCGGTTTCAATCGGGCTGATATACATCGCGATATCGAACACTTTGTCGAGGTTGATGATTGGAGTGAGCCAGTTGTCAGTGAGAAATCGTGGGTAAGCAATCACGAAAAAGCTTCGGACGATTTTGTCTCCGATGCGCATGCTTCGAGGAGTGATTTCGATTGCCGACGGAGCGATTTTGTCCGCAAGCTCCATGGTCGCCCACTCGTAGACATCCTCCATGGGAATCGGAGTGAGAGAATGTTGTTTCTCGTCGCGTTCCTTTTTAGAAAAAAGTGCCATACGGCGGTAAGTATACCGCGAGTTATAAAGTTTATAAAGTTATCAAGCTTGTCAAGTTAGAGCTTTTTGATCAATCCAGAAATCATTTTTATCACTTCAAGAGATAGATTTGTTACAACCTCAAACTTTTTCTCATGGATGTAGTGAAGGTCTTTCGCGACAGAGAGCATTGACCGCACCTCCCCACAGGATCCTTTCGCGATATAGAGAAAGTTTCTAAACTCTTTGTTTGTCTGTCGTTCAAACCCCTCAGCAATGTTGTTCATGATTGAAACACTCGCTCGTTCAATCTGATTTTTAAACGAAAAATCCTTACAGGTGGAAAAATCTTCGTAAATAAGAACAGTCAATGCTTTTGCTTTTTGCCATGCTTGTATGTCTTCAAAGTGCCTCATGTGTTCACCACTTGATAACCTGACAACTTGACGAACTTTTTACTTCGTCGGTTTTGCTTCCGAAGCGGTGTCGCCGGGATTGAACGTCTTGTAGAGAAGCTCGATTGCCTCCTGTGTGCCTAACTGCACCAGCCGAAGTCCGAGGCCGGTAAGTCCCTGTTCAACGACACTCATTCGTTCTTCAAGTTGTGAACGCTCTTCTTCAAAGTCCGACACAGCGACCTGTGCGCTCGGAGGCTTTTTGAAAAATGAAAGAAGTTTCCCCACTCCTTTTTCTTGTTTGAGGATCGCAGGTACATAGGGGATGACAATAAAAAATGACTTCTTCATAATGTTCACCTGATCGGTGAAAGATTGGATGAATTCGATGTACTCTCTCGTTTGTATCTGCAATAGCTGTTCGTTGATGCTTTTAAGGCGATTTTCAAGCGTCAAAATATAGGGTCGGATGTCATAGCGGCGCGATTGGATCACAATCTGAATTGGAAAATCAAGCGTATTGAGAAATCCTTGAAACTGCAACAGCACCGCTCGCTGTTCATCATATGCTTTAAGGGTGAGGTTGATCGACGAGACGAGGAGCACCGCGCAGAGTGTGCCGTCTTTGAGCACGATGATACCATCGCGGACTTCTTTGACAGGGACGAATTGTTGTGCCGGAGCACCAAGCGTTGCCATATTATTCACTACTCTTCGGATCAATCACATCAAGCGACCATGAAAGTGTCTTGAGTTTGCTTTCAGTGAGTGCCGAACGATCAAAAAAGCTTCGTTTCTCGACCTTTTCCGCCGGCTCCTTCTCTTTGATGTGTGGTTGTTTGTGCCAGAGGTAGAGGCGGGAGCGGAGATGAAATCGAACAAAGGACTCCAGAAGATACGAAAAGGGTTTTTCGTTGTATTTAAAGAATGCGAGTGCAAGTGCGAGTGCGGCAAATGCGGCCGCGACCGGAAATGCGACAAGTGTCGGAAGCAATCTGAATGCAAGATACACAAGTCCTCCCCCTCCGGCGAGGTATGCAAATTGTTTGAACGTCAACGGACCGATTACTTTATCCTCAACATCAATAAACTGCGGAACCTTGAACTGCATAACGTAAGTATACCGTACCCTCGCCTTTTAGACAGATATAGGGAGTGTTACATTCACTTGTGGTGGTTGCATCCACCACTAGAGAGGCTTTTCTCTATATGGATCGTCACCTTGTCGGGGCGTCGGTTTTGGTGGCGCGGGAAGCTCGGGAGTTTTGCTGATATCGAGCCTGCGCGCGGTTGGCGCAATCGCTTGCGGCTGAGTGAGACGACGTTTGATCGTTTCGATGACGTCCGCGGGGCTTGGTGCATCTGATACTGTGTCTGTCTCCTCATCTCCTGAATAAAACTCGGTAATATGTTGTACCCGAGTGAGTATTTCTTCATTGATCGCGACGACGACGTTTGCGACTGTTTCCGTTTTCATTCCTGTTCCCACCAGTTTTTGCGTCAACTCATCCATATCGATATCCTCAACGAGTAAGCTATAGGTAAGACTTTTTACGAACTCTCGTTCAGAGTCGGTAAGCGAGCACGCACGTTGTATCGCGAGAAAGATGACATCAAAATCGTCGCTGAACATAAAGTCCTGTACTTCCTCAGGGACGTTGATGAGCGAATCGTCGAAATCGTTCTGTTGTGTATTAGTGATATCCATGGTTATTTTCATTCACCTTTTTTATCTTCTTTTCCACCTCCTCCCTTCCCTTCCTCTTTTTTCTTCTGCTCTGATTCGTACTTCTCAAGTTCGTTTTGAGCGCGGTCTCGATCCTCAAGCACTTTGTTCAACTTCTTTATCTTGTTGTTTAGTTTCGCGCGGTTAATTTCAAGGCGTCGTTTTTCCTCGGCGTTTGTTTCCCGTCTGATTTTTTCATCAAGATCGTCAACATCTGCTTGGTGTTGCGCAACCGCTTCGCCGATTATCTCTTCAACTATTGAATCATTCATTTCTTCAACTTTCCCTTTAAAGCGATCATTTTCTTTTTCCGGATGAAGTTCCAGAGCCTCCTTAATTTCTTTGTTTGCATTTTTTATCTTTTCCTTGAGTTTTGTCACCTTACTTCCCTTTCCTTGACTCTTTTTAAATTCAGTTATGAGGCTTTCAGCGCTTCGCTTGCTCGAGCCTTGAATTTCTTTGATGTAGTTATCAACCAAGACACCAACAGTTCCTCCAAGTGCCGCATCAAGTGCGGTCGAAAGTGACGTGACTGCGGCAGAAACATATCCACCTGCGCCGGACGCAGGAATGCCGCCGACATATGGTGGAAGCTTACGAAGGTTGCCGTTCTTAAGCCAGAGCGATTGGCGCAAGATTTCTTCTCCGTATTCCGCACGCATCGCGGCGGTAAGCGCCTTTACATCCTTGATCTCACCGTACTTGTCGTCAAGCTTCTTTTTCTCAGTATTAACAACCGCAGTGTATGCATCGGATTGTTTGTACCCTTTGTTTTGGTTGAGTGTATTTGCAAGCATGGTTTGTCTCTGGTTCTCCATGTTGATTACTTCCGTTCGAAGCTCTCGAAACTCGGGTTCCTTGTCGTTAAGCTCCGCTTGCAAAGAGTTCTTCTCTGCAGTAGTTACTCCCGGGGCGCGCATCTGTTCATGGAGACGATTCATCTCCCCTGCTTTTGCTTCGAGTTCGGCATTCTTTGCTCTGAGAGCCTCACTCAAGGCGGCATATTCGGGGTTTGCCGAATTTGCAAACGCTTCCTCAGCTGCAGTCCTTGCGTTCTTCTGGGCTCGCGACTGCACGTGCTTGTTCCACACGTCAACAGCCTCTTCTTTTGTGAGGTGATCGAAGCTCATCAGTTCTTTTCTTTGTTTTGTCAAACGCTCGTCGCGATTTTTTCGTATTTTTACGTTTCCACCAAGATACTGCTTTTGTCCGATACCAAGGGCATCTGAAAGTTTGTCGGTATATTTCTCTTTCCCCCCACTCAATGTCCCGACCCCCTTACTGATTGTTCCACCCAACGTAAATTCTTTGCCGCCAACCTTCATTTCCAAATTTCGAGCATCCATACTGGAAGTTTGTGACCATCGGAGAAACTTGTTGGTGTACTTTGCGATGTTGTTACTATCCGCATTTGCAGCCGCCCACCCTGTGAGTCCAACGGCATTTGCCGCTTTTCCTCCCACACTTGCAACACCGCGAGTCACCACCGCGGCCCCTCCCGCCGCAAGTCCAACCCCCGTTCCGACAACACCACCGATACCGCCAGTTATTTTTTGAATGCTTTCCTGTACCATGTCACCAACAAACCCTGAATATTTTTTTGCTATATCAACACCGGACTTAATAAAGAAGTAGAGGATAAGCATCGGTATCACTATGGATAAAATTCTCGGAATGAGGTCTCCGTTTGCAAAAATCTCTGTCCGTATCGATTTCAAAAAAGGAGAGTTCGCAATGAAGTAGACGACATAGAGAAAGAACACGAAGATGGGTGCAAGAAGTGCGTAGTTAGTAAGGTCCGAAGCCCAATCATTCCATCGAAGTCTTTTGATATCCCCAAGTAGCGGGATGCCGCCTCTCGTCAAAAACGCGAACGGTGAAAAGATCATCGTTATGTACAGACCGACCACTCTCCCGAGAAAAAAGAATGCCGTTTTCCAAAACATCATTGCTACGCCAAACATGATGAACGCGCTGATTGCGCTTAACAAAATGAAATATGCGGCATAATCACTCTTGTTGTGGTCTTGTAGTTGAGCGTTTCTACTAATTGCCGATGGAAGCGAGTCCACCGAAGTGTCTGCTGTGGACACTATCGTTTGAGGGTTGAATATTGAAACCATTTTTACCGAAAGCTGTTTGTACCCACCCGGTCCGGGAGGAGATGCCACGAGCTGTCCCGTTGTGGGATCTGTCTGCTGTACGGTGATGGCGTTGTAAAATACCCGCGCAAAAATGTTTGACGTGTCGATGGCGAGCTGTGTTATGAAGAGACTGAAATTGATGATGAGTGCATTGATGATGAGGTTCGGCACCACCTTTTTCATCGAAAACTTTTCAAATCCAAATATCGCCGAAAGTCCGGTCCATACCAAAATGATAATAAAGAAGATGTTAGAAATATCTCGTATCACGCGCCACGCCGATACCACAAAGTCCGCCCGATACGCACTGTCGCTCAACGAGTATCCAAGAAAAAAGTCAAACACCTTTCCCATGATTCCCGCAAACCACTGTATCGGAGAGTAAATACCATAGTAAAAAAGCTGTGCGACGCAACCAAGAAAAGATCCTTCGCCGCTACTTATGAGGGGAATCTGTACTCCGTTTAAAATATTGCACCCCGGCAAATCGGCATCGGTAGCATTTTTGCGCTGGTCTGATGTTCCTTGAACCGCGCCTGCCAGGGTTTGAGTGTTTTGTTGTGTTGCGTCAGTGAGGCTCCCCGGACTCATGAAAGTAATAGTTTGTCCGATTTGAAATGCGGCAGTGACATCTTTGCTCCATGTACTGGCAATTTGCGAAGTACCACTCTGTGTGCCATACCCAGCTGAAGCAACTATGGTAGTTCTATCCGCACAAGGCCGTTGACCTTGTGCAACGTCATATGCTTGGCCGCCGGTGTGGTCTCCGTTGATATCGGTCCATGTTCCATCCTCAGTAAAATACTCGACCCCAGGACCTCGTGGCGCACGACTTCCATCCTTTGCGTAGTTTGTCGGATTGCCCGCGGAGTCTTTTTGAGGAACGTTGTCGCTGTTTCCGGCGCAGTACCAAAAATCAGCGGTCATTGGGGTATTGTACGGAACAGGATCTTTAAAAGTTACCAGTGCAGTTGGCTGTTGGTGGGTCACGAGCATCCAACTTTGGCTGTTGGTAAAAATTCCTCCGACATTCTTCACGATAGTTCCCCCCACTACCGCACACGCACCGATACCAAGAGTTGTTGCACCCGCTGTTCCCACCGCTCCCGCGGCGCAGGTGAGTGCTCCCAATCCCGCACCGATTTTTGCCCACCAACTCGAAACATCTTTGTTTGCGGCATCGATGTAGAAGAGTATCGACGAGAGCTCCTTTTTGCTATTCTCGATCAGACTGTCAATAACATTCCCCTGCCCATCGAGTGGAAGTGTGTATCGATCAGGAATCGTCTGTACCGCATAGATTTGTTTCCCGGTAGCATCTTTATATCCAAGGCGAACAACAAAAGAAGCAACATCAGGAGTCCCCCCGGTAGTATCTCGTTGCCCGCCGGTATTTTTAACAATATGCCAAAAAAGGTCGACGACATTACCTGAACTGTCTTTATTTTTATTGCCGTTTATAACAAGCCACGGTCCTGCCTTGAATGTTTTTATTCCGCTGGTGTTGGCGCTAGGGTCGGCCGCCAATACTTCATTACTATCTTGGTGGAAACCGCTCGTTGACGGGACACCATCTTTTTGGCTCTGTACTTGATCGGCGAAAAGATTTTTGAAAAAGTCATAGTTATCATCAGCGAAGACCGGGGCAACATTGGAAAATAATGTAAAGAAAAGCAGTACTGACAACAACACTGTTTTTGAGGTACGCATTGCGACCCAGCGTTCTTTTTTCATCTTTCTACGTCGAAATAGCCGTGAAAACACAACACTAGTATATCAAGAAGTCATACGGCGTACTAATGAAAACCCACTTTTTCTAAGCTTTCTGACCAGTTACCACAGATTGAGTTGAAAAACTCGTTCCAGCGTTCTTTTTGCGGCGTCTTGGTTTTCCGGATTGACTACACGCCAATCTCCACTGTTTAAGAGATTTTGAGCCAAGGTGTTACGCGTACTGGTCGCACCACTAATATATCCCGCGCTGTCACGCGTGGAGTCTCTCCAAAACGGTGTGTTTACTCGAGTTTTATAGAGAGGAGCAGTGATAAGCGGGCTTTCCGCAAGGCAGTAGTTATAGAGCTCTGTTGCCTCATCAGCTTTTGATTTGAATGTGTTGTAGTTTGCAAGCTCGGCTTCCGCTTCAGCGTCGGTGTGAAGGTTCTCAGAAATGGCATAAAAACGATTTTGCAACGCGTTTAGACGAGTGATCTCGTCGGGAGTGAAATCAATGGCAAGATCAGCGTCGTTGCAGGCGGGGCCGGCAACCGCAGGTGTGACAGGGGCGCTTGGTGCTGACGTCGTTCCCGTAGAGGTAACGACAGTCGACGTGGGGAATGTTTGCGTTGTTGCGACATTTGCGCTCCCCGATCGGGTTGTATTGTTCTCAGCGGGCGTTGTAGGAGCGCCGGTGAACTGACTCACGGCAACGTGATCCGATGGAGCACTTGGAGTTGATGGAGTGTTTGGAGAAGAAGGCACTTCGCCGTTTTGTGTAACATCAGGAGAGAGTGTTCCGCCTGTCTGCGGTGTCGGTGCGACCGCCTGATTGGTTCCCAGAGTTAAAAATTCTCGAAATGTTGGGGCAACACCCCCGTTTTTTACCGCAGTGTGGCGCGCCAAAAGCCAGGATCCGAGCAAAATGATGCCGATGATGACGAGGATGGTGATGATGATGGAAAAAATTCGACGCATGATTATAGATTACTATAGAAATAATTGTTCGCCTCGATGAACTGATTGAAAAGCGGCGATTGTCCATCGGACTCTTGTCGCGCGACCGGTACGATCGGCGAATCATCGATGCCATAGACACTATCGAGACATGAAACATTTACTGGTGTACCCGCGGCGGCTTTCTCCGCGATGTAGCGAGCTTTCGCTGTTGCGACGATATCGTCGGCTTCCGCGCGAATACTCTCGAGTTCGTTGATCGAGTCATACATGTCGTTTTCAATCTGACTGTATGATCGGTCGATTGCAATCGCACCTTGAGCATATTGTGGAAGTTTGGCGGTTTCTTCAAATGCACTGTCGACAAATCCCTTTGCGTACGCCTGATTGGTTGGATCGACCGACATAAAAGCATTTTCAATATTTGCCTGTGTGTATGTCTGTTGGTACGTGGTCAACAAGTCGTTGTATGCGTTCTCCGTCAGACCCACAATATTCTCAGGAGAGTGACCCGGTCGTTGGAGCACGATGTCACTAAGCACCTGCGGACCGTTTGTGACTTTGTCGAAGAGAGCAGTGCCGCTTGCGGCGACAGCGTGCGGATCGTTACTTCCAAGCAAATTGCCGAGCAACCCACCGAGAAAACTAAATATTCGTTGCGCGAGTGTGGAATCTTTCTGTACCACTTGCAAACTGCCAAAAAACGTATTCGCATTGTCAGCAAGTCCGTCCGCCCACGTCGGGTTTGGCCCAGGGATACAATAATCAAGCGCCCCGAGCGTCGGAACGATTTTGTTGAGCGCCGTACGCGCGTCGAGTACGCGATTGAGATAGTTGTATTGTGCTTGGAGTACCGCACGGATGTCCTTTGGATGACTGACATCAAAATCACTCGGAAGTACGTTGCTGCCAGAGGACGCACTATATCCAAGTGCGTCCTCTCCCGATGCCACACTGCTTATTGGTTGACCATTGGCACCGAGGACGACATTGAGACCGGTGCCACCGTAGCGGAAACCCGATCCGCGCTTGTTGCCAAGCGAGCTGAGTCCTTGCGAGATGAGATTGTTGACGAGGTTGTCAAAGAAACTCCCGACGACTTCGTTGATCTGATCTGCTTGTTCGAGCTGATGGATCTGAGTAGTGCTAATCGCAGCGACCTGAGCGGCAATGACGGAGCCAGGGGTGACTGTCTCCCATTTCAAACACTGTTGATCGAGCGTTTGTTGGGTATCGACGCTTGCGTACTGAACGCATTTTTGTACATCGAGGTAGCCGCTGTTTCGTTGGAGTTGATCTTTTACGTTTTGTTGTTCAGTGGAGATGTCTCGACTTAAATTGTCGGCGGCATTAAAGATAGCATCGATGGGGCTGTTGCGCGGGTTGAGAAATGCTTCCCACCCCCCGTTGTTGAAATCGTTTTGAAAATTTTGATACGCCTTCGCCTCTGGAGTGTCCATGACCTTATTGATAAGCCCGTCGCTTAACCCTGTCACGTTTTCGGTGACGATGGAACGAATCGCATTTCCAAAAATCGGGTTATCGGAGAGAACGTTGTCGAGAAAGATCGAGATACGTTGGTCAGAGACGGTTTTAAGATATGAGTCAATATCCCGCACATAGAGCGGATTGCCATTCATGCCGGTGTTGACGAACGTGAGCATTTTTTGGATCACCTGTTGCAAGAGATTTTTTTCGATTGCGTACGCGACGCCATTGAGACACGCCTCGCGCTGGTTGATTTGTTTGAGTTGATCTTGCGTCGTCTTGTCAGTGGTCGGAACATTTTGATTATCGGCGTTCAATCCACTCTCTCCGAGTGCGTCAGAGATTCCTTGCGCCGCCGAACCTTTTGATTGCAATGGTGGCGGTGGTGCCGCACTATCATGCGCTCCTCCTCCGGATGTGGTTGATGATCCTGCGTGCTGGTCTCCCGGCAAACTTCCGGGTTTGCTTGAAAAAAGCCCGCTCAAACTACTACTGATTGAGCTGATGCCGCTGACGATTGATCCTCCGACATTTGTACAGCCGGCAATGGCGCCGAAGACTCCAGTAAAAGAAATTCCTGAAAATGTTCTACTGCCATTACCGAGCGTGACGGTTGGGTCAAATCGTTGTCGAACCTGTGCAGAAGCTGAAAGGTTTTGTTGCTGTTGAGGAGTCAGTTGACTGGTCGAAGATGTTGATGTTCCTGTGGACCCTGTTGTAGTTGTGTTGGTGGTAGAGTGCTCTTGCGCGGACGCAAAAAGCGGTTGAAAAAAGAGAACAATGATCACCACCAGAGCAATGGTCTGACCTTTTATCGTTGTGGTGTTGTGACGGTTGCTATTCACTACTTTCTACTTCCTACTAACTACTTATTATACCGTACCGAACGAAATAATCGTGCAGGGCACTCGTCGCCGCCGATATCTGATCGTCATAGATTCGATAGAGTGCCATGCCGACCACCGCATTTACACCGTTGTCCGCGAGATCAGCGAGATATTTAAACGATACTGCCATGCCAGAGAGCCCGTTCACCAGATCAAGGTGATATTGTTCGATGCCAATCGGCACCGAAATAGTCGAAAGATTTTTTGAAAATGTCTCATACACCGTTTTGGTATTTGCGAGTGTCGGCACCTGGCTTAAGTCTCCCGTCTGGAGTGCATTCACAACTACCTCAATATCGGGGGTACTTGCGGTGTAGCTCGCAACCGCCTTTTGAACTGTTTTGTAATATGCGCTCAATGACGCGGTGGTTGTCGGCACGGTATGCAAATCACTTAACAAATACTGCTTTCCAAAATCTCCCAAGGTGACTGATTGTACGAGTTTTTTTGCGACCGCTTGAAGCGTCGTATCGCTGACGTCCCCGGATTCACCGAGCGCTGTTGCAACCGTAAACAACTCACGAGCAAGCGCGTCGGTTTCATTTTCCGGTTCGCTGTTCGTCTGATCGGTCACCCCAAGCGCTTTCTTCTTCTCCTCAATGATCTGCTTGTTCGGGACGCCGTTAGTGTACAGAGAGGTCGGATCAAGCCCCCAGAGTTTTTCTTCCCAATCGGGGACGCCGTTGCCGTTGGAGTCTTTTGTTAATAGATCACCCACCGTCTGCGCAGGTGCTTCTGTTGAGGTGGCCTTTTTGTGAAACAGTCCCCTAACCCATGATGTCTGTAGTGTAAGTACGACAACGACAACGCCGATCGCGATGGATCCGCGAATGATGAATTGTTTGCTTGGTCTTGTGGTGTGCTCCATGAAGTTATGGCTGTTGCAGATTACCGAGCCCTTTCGAATGATTTGAAATGTTGAATGTTGTCGTTTTTTTCACCGGGAACGGCACTGGTGCTCCGAACGCATCAGTCTGACAAAGTGAAACATCGGGGATGACATTGTATCGACCCAAAATCCAGTCCCCCACTTTTGGGGTCTTTGTCTTTGATATGGAAAAATACGGAATAGCGTTATAAATGCCATTCGCAATATTGACTGTCTGCTGAAATCCGGTTTGGCTATTGCCGGGATTGACCGCTGAGTATGCGGCCGAGCCTAGCGATGTGAGATTGCTAAAGAGTACCAACGGACCAGTGCCGAGTGCGGTACCACCCGGACAAGTCACCGTCGGAACGGTCGTGGAGATGATGCGTCCGCCGAACGGAAGGGTTAATGGCGCGGATGTTGCCATGGCAGCAGTGGCGCCGAGCATCGTGGTAAAGACAATCAAAAGAAATGACAGGGTGCCTACTATCTTGTGTGTTTTGCGAGAAGTCATAGGTTGATTTTAACACTCTTGTATGGTTTTCGTTAACACTCTCCACTGGGCGACTGAGAGATTTTCTGGACGAAGTCTCGGATCAAACCCGACCGTTTCAAGGCACGCATGCGCGCGCGCTTTGTTGCCAAGAAATTTCGCGAGGCTTCCGCCGATCTGCCCTCGCTTTTTGCCGAACAAAAAGCGCACCAGTTCAAAAAACTTCTTTTCATCAACGTCGTCAAAAAAATCCCGAGAAATCTCGTCAATCACCAGTAGTGCCGAATCAACCTTTGGTGGCGGATTGAATGCTCCTGCCGGAACTTTTGCGACAACCGTTGCTTTTCCAAACACCTTCACTGAAATAGATAAAATAGTTTCTCTTTTGTTACGAGCAACGATTCGATCCGCCACCTCTTTTTGTAGTAAAAGCACCATCCGTTCTGGTTGATACTCTGCACTTAAAAACTTTTCAAGAATTGCACCAGTAATGTAGTACGGAATATTTGCAATGAGCTTATATGGTTTGTGGTAAAACCGTAACAATCCCGGATCAAATTGTAAAATATCTTTTTCGACAATATCGAGTCGTGTTTTTTGTATTGCATCTGAAAACTTTTCTTTCAAGAAACCAACAAGCTCGCGATCTTTTTCTACTGCAATAACTTTGTTTGCACGCAAAATCATTTTTTCAGTGAGAATCCCCATCCCCGGTCCGATTTCTAGAACAATATCATCTGCATGAATATCACCAGCGTCAACAATCTTCGCAAGCGCGGTTGGTGATTTCAAAAAATGTTGCCCGAGTGATTTTTTTGCTTTCATGCCAATTACTTTCAATTATTTTCCATTAATTTACAAATACACCGTCGTTCCAAATCCGACTTCCCCCTCTCTGCTTTCTCGCTCGATGAGCTCTTCGGGGATGTCGAGGAGAAATTCACTCGGCATGCGCACGTCTCGCATGCCGTAAATCGTACGCACGCTCGCGTACGTGAGATACAACTTTTTGCGGGCGCGTGTGATGGCAACATACATGAGTCGTCGTTCCTCCTCTGCATCAGGTCCGGTCAGTTTTTCATCGCGTTCGTGCGGGAAAAGTCCCTGCTCGAGTCCGGCGACAAACACCACCTCAAACTCAAGCCCCTTTGCCGCATGCACCGTCATAAGCTTCACTCCTTTTTTACTCTCATCATCGAGTGCGTCCTGGTCGCTCATCAAGGTTGCTTCTTCAAGGAGTTTTTCGATACCATCTCGTCCCGCAAACCGGTCGTATTTCACTCCGAGGGTGACCAGCTCGCGCAAGTTCTCGAGCCGCTCATCATCACCTTCGTCTTTGTACATTGCTTCCATGCCGCTTTCTTTTATGACAAATCGAAGCGTCTCGCTGGTGTTTCGGGTATCAGCGATGTGTGCGATTTTTTCGAGCAGTGAAAAATAATTGTCAGTGGCGAGTTTCATTTTTCCTGAAAGATCGTTGCGCTCTCCGGCAAACAGTTTCGCAAGCGTCACTTTTCCGATGCCGCGCGAGGGTGTTGCGATACTTCGTTTGATATCGACGAGCGAGTCGGGATTGAGTGCGGCGCGTATGTATGCGAGCGCGTCTTTGATTTCTTTTCGTTCAAAAAATCTGACCCCGAGCACATGATACGGAATGCTTGCATCAAGAAACGCTTCTTCGAGTACGCGTGATTGAAAGTTGGTCCGAAACAACACCGCGATGTTTTCTGCCGGCGTTTTTGCATCCATATGTTCGATCACGCGCTCGACGATAAAGTTTGCCTCGTCGGCTTCATCGTAGGCGGCATAGAGAGAGATGTGTTCACCATCTGCGTTGTTGGTAAAAAGTTCTTTTTTGGTGCGAAAATCATTTTTGCTGATAATCTCGTTTGCCGCGGCGATGACATTTTTTGTCGAGCGATAATTTTCGCCGAGCACCACGACGGTGGCTTCCGGAAAATCTTTTTCAAATTCCAAAATATTTTTTATGTTCGCGCCGCGCCACGAGTAGATACTCTGGTCGCTGTCGCCCACGACGCAGAGATTTTTTTCCGTCCCCGCGAGTGCGCGGGCGATATCGTACTGCACATCGTTGGTGTCTTGATACTCATCGACGTGAATGTATTTCCAGGTGGCGTGGCACCATGCGAGCGCTTCGTTGTTTTTTGCAAGAAGTGTTGCCGTTTCCAACAAAAGATCGTCGAAGTCGAGCGCTTTCTGCTGGCGTTTGAGTCGATCGTAGACCTGCCACACTCGTCCGGCGAGGCGATGCCGGGGATTTGCATCTTGGAGCAACTCTTCCGGGGCGATCATGTCGTTTTTTGATCTGCTGATAGTACCTTTGATGGCTCGCGGGTCATGTTGTTTCGGTTCGAGCCCGAGAGAGACGAGCGCTTCTTTGATGAGTGAGAGCGCGTCCTGCTCATCCAAAATAACAAACCGCTTCATCTCTCCTTCGTGTGCGCCAAATTTTCGCAACAAAAAAACGCCCAGACTATGAAACGTGCTCACAAACGGAGTCTCCCCCTCCCGAAAAACTTCGGGAAGTTCCGCGAGCATTCCCTGTACTCGTTCACGCATTTCGCGAGCCGCCTTGTTGGTAAAGGTGACAGCGAGAATTGCTCGGGGTGACACGCCATTTGCCACCAGCCGACAAATGCGGTGAGCAATGGTCTTTGTCTTGCCTGCTCCGGCTCCCGCAACGATCAAAAGCGGCCCTTCAGTCGCAAGTACGGCCTGTTGTTGGGCGTTATTGAGCCCTTCGAGAAAGGTTTGCACTTGGGCAGTATACCTACAGACCCGGTTTTATAAAAATCAAAATCCAAAAATACCCTTATTTTTCAACGCTACCAAATTATCCAATGCAACATTTTATAGTCAACAATCAAAAAACCCAACAAAAATAAGCACCATTTCCATTGACATATCAAAATTCACTTGTTTTATAAGGCTCCCCTCACCCTTCCTGCTATCATTTGACCCTGTACCCGTATGATACCTAAAAAATTAAGTCCGGCTGCGCGTAAGCGCACCCTCTTCATTATCGGAGTGCTTTTGACGGTCAATGTTTCCGTGGCGCATCTCCTCGGAAGTCAAATCGCCACCAAAGCCTATGGTTCGCAGGTCAAGGGCGATCAAGTGACCGCGGATGAAGTCGGGCAAATCACCCCGAACGACACTGTCACCCCGATTGCCGACGATGCCAAGCCCGAGATTACGGTCTATGCCGTTCAAAGCGGCGACACCATTTCGGAAATCGCCGACAAGTTCAATATTTCCGTTCAGACCATCCTGTGGGCGAACGATCTCAACAAAAAAGACACCATCCGTGTCGGTCAAAAGCTCGTCATTTTGCCGATTACCGGTATTCAATACACCGTCAAAAATGGTGATACCGTTTCCGGCATTGCGCACAAGTTTGACGCCGATCAGCAGGAAATACTCGATTTTAACAACATCGACGACGCAAAGAGTATCAAGCCTGGTATGAAACTCATCATTCCGGATGCCGAACCGCTTCCTCCTACAACTTCCGCAACGTCCAAGTCCTCTTCATCATCGAGTTCAACAGGCAACACTGGCGGTGGATCAAGTGAAGGTTCAACCAGTGTTTCTCACGAAGATGACGGGCTCGCAACTCCGGTGATCGGCGGCGTTCTCACCCAAGGATTGCACGCGGTAAATGCAGTCGACATTGGAGCGCCTATCGGCACCCCGGTACACACCGTCGCTGATGGTACCGTGATCGTGGCAAAAGGGAACGGCAAATACAATGGCGGCTTCGGCAACTTTATCGTCGTTTCTCATAATGGATTTCAAACCCTCTACGCGCACCTTTCCAAAGTCGAAGTGACTGTCGGTGAGAGTGTGACCAAAGGGCAAGAAATCGGAAAAGTCGGAAGCACCGGCAAATCTACCGGTCCGCACCTCCATATCGAATTTCACGGTCGCTCAAACCCCTATGCGCATGACAAAAAGGGAACGAGATATCAATAAGTGACAAAATAAAAATCCTCCGCCACCTTCGGAGGATTTTTAAATGAATACTTTTTTGATGCTACACTGTCACCATCATGATCAAAAAAGATGATTTGTTGCAATTGTTTCGAAAAGAATGTGCCACCACGCTTCGAGTGATGCGCGCGTATCCGCACACACAGATGCATTTTGCCCCGCACGAACGCTCCCAACAGGCGAAGCGTCTCATGGCGACATTTGTCTTTGAAATGTATCTCATGCGCTCCTATATCCTCGGCGAGACGGTAGATCGATCGGTCTTTCAAACGTATGAAAAGGAAACACTCGACGAGTTGATTGCTGATTTCGAACACGAAACGAAACAAGTGATTGAAAAAATCGAAGCATTGCGCGACGAGGACTTCACCAAATCCGTCGAGTTTGCCGGCAAACAATTTTCCGCTGACGCGTTCGCACTCATGATGCTCTGCGATCAGATTCACCATCGCGGTCAACTCTCCGTCTACGTTCGCATGGCAGGCGGCAAAGTCCCCTCTATCTACGGTCCTTCTGCAGACGACCCAACGACGAATTTGTAAAACAAGAAGTATTTCGTTTGTCCCTCAAATAAAAAGCCTGTCTACTTGTAGACAGGCTTTGGAAAAACAATTCAATTTACGGCACAGCGATTTTTTCTTTTTCTAGTAGTTGATCAATCTCCTTTCGAATCTCTGAAAGTCCAGGACAATTATAATGACCCCGTTCAGCTTTAATGACAAAAGTATTCACTAACGATCGGAGTCTCTCAAATTGAGATTTCACTTTCGGAGTTTTATGGGAGCAAAGTATTTCTTTTACTTCATGACGTACTCGCTCTCCAATTTCTTGAGAATTTTCCTCCATAATCTTCAGATGACATTCCCCGCTTGCAATGATTGAAAAGGCGGCATTGTGTGGATATAGTTTACTTTTGTCATAATTCGAAGACAAAAAATTAGAAAATTCGTAGTAACCCCTCGTCCGTAATAATTGAAGGGCACGTTTTTTGTACAATTCGAATAATTTACTTTTGATCATAACAGTCATCCATCCAAACGGATCTGACCCATACTTTTCGTCGAATGTATGTTCACCCTTGGAATAATAGCTATCTTTGAAAAGCATCGAATGCATTTCCTTCCAGTGTCTCATGAATGACTTTCGATTAAAGCACGGACGGACATCATGCGACTCCTCAAAGCGGTCCAACTGGTCTAATTCGTAGACGCATTGTTGGGAATGAAAATTCACCAAGTCAACATATTTTGATCCGAAAAAAAACCACCAAAATCGTGAACCTCTTCGATGCTTCTCAAATGCCAAGCGAGCAAAGATGTATCCTTTCCAGAGATCTTCCAGAAACTGGCAATCTGCAAAACCGTTTTTGTCCATAACGTATCTCTTGTAACGTATGAAATAGAGAACAGCAAAAACAGTGAGTGCGGCGAGCGGTACGACATAGCTTCCCACAAGCCAAATTGAATTTGTATTCATTGTTCAATTTTTTAAGAACGTCGGATTTTCCTGCCGATACAGTTGATAAATTGTTTATCGGTATCATTATACATTTAAATACTTAATTGTCAATTAAGACTATTCTTTCTAAATGCACTCTCTAGCACACCCTGTTTTTTCATTTCTAGGATAATTCATAGGTAAGTTGTCCTTCAAAAGACATTTTAGTATTTTGAGCATTTCTTCTTTTTCGTTATATTTGTACTTATGCCAATATCGGGCAACACAGTTAGAATATTTATCGATGAATCTGGAACACCAGATGCTTATGTTTCAGGTAAACATCAAGAACATGATAAGTATTTTACGATTGCTGCTGTTGTAATTCATCAAAAAGCATATGAGGTTTTCAAAAGTCGCATGAATGCAATTTGTGAAACTTACAGCCCATATCTTTTAAATAAAGAAATAAAATCGAATTATATAAGATTGTCTAATCCACGGACCCTCAAAGAGGGGCAAACCCCACCTTATATTTTCTATCAATTTCCTGAAGCGCAGGAGTTGTATGATGTATTTTGTTCACATATCAAGACTTTGATAAAAGAGACAGAGTTTGAGATTATTAGTGTTACTACAAATAAAGAACACGCAGGACAAAAACATCCCGCGCACTCAATACAACAAACACTGCTTGGCGATTTGTGGGAAAGAATTGCAATATTTTATGTTATAAATAAACGCCCAAACATAAAGATTTTGTTTGATAGAACGAAATCTCACTATGATCTTATTTTAAAAAAATCTTTTGAAAGTTTCAAAAGATTTGGTACCTGGTACTTTCCAGAAGAAGTTGTAAGTCAATTACGCTTAGATAAAGATGTGTACTCATGTGATTCTGAGGATTCAAGAGGCATACAGCTTGTTGATTTATGTGCCTACCCAATTAAGAAACAACATGAAAAAGGCAATCATGATTTTTATGCAAAAGTCATTAAAGGAAAACTCCACACACCTGTTACTGACAAGAGATCAAAAAAGACTATAAATATGGGGACAAAAAGGTCTCTTAATTAAAAGAAGACCCGCCACCCAATTGTGGCGAGCCGTACTCTCATTTTATCACAATTCACTGGCCTTAGACATTCCTGGTCGTTCCACGATCATATTCCTTCTCCTCTCGTACTCACTCAATGTCTTCACATGAAGCACCAGTTTTAAATCTCGCTCTTGTGAAACTTTTTTCAAGCCATCTTTTTCTTGCCTGATAGTTAGTTTTGAAATTTTAGTTTTTAGTCAACTCTCGGTCGATATTGAAGCGCTTCGAGAATGTGCGGCACTTCTATTGTCTCACTTCCTTCAAGATCGGCGATCGTGCGGCCGACTTTGATGGTGCGCAGATATGATCGTGGAGAGAGGCGCAACTTTTCCGCATACGTTTGCAGATGCGTCTTCGCATCAGCGGTGATGCCACTATGCTCCTGCACTTCATTTGATGACAGCATGCTGTTTAACTTTTTGAAACGATGTTGTTGGACGGCGCGCGTCGCTGAAATCATCTCTCTCATCCGTCCACTTTCTGTTTCGTTGTTTTTTCCATGCAACGTTTCGTACTCGACGTGCGCGACCGGAATCCACAGATCGATGCGATCGATGATGGGTCCGGAGAGCTTTTTCTTGTAGCGTGCGATATCGGCGGCCGTGCACGTGCATGCGCGGACAGTCGTGTTGTAGTAACCGCACGGACATGGATTCATCGCGGCAAGCAGGATGAATCGCGCGGGAAAGCGCGCAGAGCCTTTGGCGCGTGCAACCGTGATACTCCCCTCCTCGAGTGGTTCGCGAAGTGCTTCGATGACGCGCCGATCGAATTCCGGAAATTCATCCATATAAAGTACGCCATGATGCGCGAGCGTGATATCACCCGGGCGGATGGTTTGTCCGCCGCCGATGATGGCGACGTGGGATGCGCTGTGGTGCGGAGCGCGAAGCGGTGCACGTCCATGCAACACATCATCGACAAGGCCGATCGAAGAGTAAATTGTCGCCACTTCGAGAAACTGATCGTTGGAGAGTTCGGGAAGTACGGAGTGAAACGCTTTTGCAAGCATCGTTTTTCCGGTTCCGGGCGGTCCAACAAGCGCGATGTTGTGTCCTCCCGCCGCGGCAATGAGAAGGGCACGCTTGGCGTTTTCTTGTCCGCGGACATCACCAAAATCGCTGTCGGTCCTTTGTTGTTCATGTCGCGCGGATTGGTACTGCGCACGCGTGATGTCGTGTTCTTCCGCTCCGTTCAAATGTGAAACGAGGTCAGTAAGTGTCGGCACCAGATAACATGTGATCCCATCGATGAGCGATGCCTCGGTCGCGTTTCCCTTCGGGATATAGAGCTCCCGAATGCCCGCTTCCCGCGCCCACCCAGCGATTGAGAGAAGTCCGCGCACCGGACGCACCTCGCCGTTTAACGCAAGCTCCCCCACAAACGCTTTGCCAGAGAGATCGATATCTTTGAGCGTTTCGGTAGCGACAAGGTATCCGATCGCAATCGCGAGATCAAAGTACGCACCCTCTTTTTTGAGTTCCGCGGGCGAGAGCGACACGATGACTTTTTGATTTTCACTTTTTGGATTTTTTCCAAGCGAATTGCGCAGTGCACTCACTACGCGTTCGCGAGATTCCTCGACCGCTTTGTCGGGAAGTCCGACGATTTGAAACATATACAACCCGCGTGAGATATCCGTTTCAACTAAAACACCGGTCGCGTGAAGACCGGTCTGTTGCGCGCTTTGTATTCGAGAAAATGACATGCAAAAAAAGTATAACGAAAAAAATAAAATAAAAAAAGAAAATTGCTATTTCATTTCTGAAATAGCAACTCAGTTAATCAATAAGATCTTCGCACGGGAAAGCGGGGGTGCAGGTTGTTCCTTCCGAAAAGCGCACCTCCTTGTCTTTGTTTATTTGCAACAATTCAGAAAAAATCTTCTTTCGTGAAAGCGGCACAAACAACAATGAGATGCTCCGCAGTATATCTTCTGCGGAAAAAACTACATCACCACTCCCCAACTTTTTTGCGTGTACGAGCACCCTGTTTATCCCATCCTTTAATAACGCCCTTTTGATCCGTTCAGGAATGGATGCCTGCTCATAAACGTTTTTGGTTGAAATATAATAGTACATAACGGTATTTTTTCTGACTATACAATATTTTCCAATTAAGTCAAAGTATTTTTACTTTTCCACAGTTTCATCGTATAGTTGTCTAGTACTGAATGACTGTCACATCCGCCTTCCCCTTTTTTATTTGATTTAATTTTTGAACCCTGATCCCTCTCCACGTGATTGCTACTTATCCGCGATGCATTGCAACGCGGGCGGGAGAGTTTGATTATCGGTGATTAACCATCTATGTCTATATTGATTCCCACTGTTATTGAAAAAACGAACATGGGCGAACGCGCCTATGATATTTATTCGCGCCTCTTAAAAGAGCGCATCATCTTTCTCGGCGGAGTAATCGACGATCACGTTGCAAATATCGTCATCGCGCAGTTGCTCTTCCTCGCCAACGAAGATCCGAAAAAAGATATTCAGCTCTACATCAACTCCCCCGGCGGATCAGTGACCGCGGGGCTTGCGATCTATGACACGATGCAGTTTGTAAAACCGGACGTGCAGACGATTTGTGTCGGCGTGGCCGCGTCGATGGGGGCGTTCCTGCTCTCCGGCGGTACGAAAGGAAAACGATACACGCTTCCCAATTCAGAAGTGATGATTCACCAGCCAAGCGGCGGCGTTGAAGGGCAGGCAACCGATATCGAAATCACCGCAAAACATATCCTCAAGATTCGTCAGCGCCTCAACGAACTGCTTGCAAAAAATACCGGACAAAAACTTTCACAAATCGAGGCAGACGTCGAACGAGATTTCTTTATGAGTGCAGACGAAGCAAAGAAGTACGGCATCATCGACGCGATCATTACCAAACCAGTTTCAACGAGTTAAAAAATGTCGCAGACATTTGTCGCCTTTGCCATGCTGGTCGGCGGCGCGCTCTTGGGCTATAGCATCCGAGCGGTGCTTTTCATCTTGCGCAAGAACAACCTCGAACAGACCGTTGCCGAGCGGTTGATGCACGCGAAACAGCAGGCGCAGAAGATTATCGACGAAGCAAACGAAAAATCCGAACAGCTCATCGCGGACATGCGCACTGCAGAAAAGGAAAAAGAAGAAAATTTCAAATCACTCGAGGAGCGCATCCTCAAACGCGAAGAGCTCACCCTCGAGCGCGGTCGCGAACTCGATGAGCGAGCGAGTGTCCTCGATGAAAAAACGGAAAAGCTCCTCAGTGATCAAAAAGAAGCCGAGGATCTCCTCCTCAAACGGCAAGCGCTTCTCGAAGAAATATCCGGATATGACCTCCAGGACGCGCGCGCCGCGCTCATAAAAATGGCCGAAGAAGCATATGCACAGGATCTCCAAGTGCGTCGCTACAAGCTCGATACCCAACTTGAAGAGACACTTCATGATCGCGCAAAAGACATCATCACGTCCGTCATCCAACGACTCTCGGTGCCCACCGCAAACGAGCTCACCACCGCGACGGTCTCCATCGAGGATGATGTCAAAGGGAAAATCATCGGGAAAGAAGGGCGCAATATCCGCACTTTTGAGCGGCTCGCCGGTGTCGAACTGCTCATCGATGAGACGCCCGGTGCGATCGTCGTGTCATGTTTTGATCCGGTGCGTCGTGCGATCGCGGTGCATGCGCTCGAAGCGCTCATCAAAGACGGTCGCATCCAACCGGCAAAAATCGAAGAAGAAATAGAGAAAGCGCGCGAGGCGATTAACGAAATCATCAAAGAAAAAGGCGCCGCGGCGGTCTACGAATGCGGCATCTTTACCTTTGATCCGAAGCTCATCAGCATCCTCGGACGACTTCACTTCCGCACGAGCTATGGACAAAACGTCTTGCAACATTCAATCGAGATGGCGCATCTCGCCGGCATGATTGCAGATGAAGTTGGCGCGGACAGCTACATTGCAAAAGCGGGAGCGCTCGTTCACGACATCGGCAAAGCGCTTGACCACGAGTTTGAAGGAACGCACATCGACATCGGCGTCAAAGTTCTCCGACGATTTGGCACTGACGAGCGCGTCATCACCGCGATGAAAAGCCACCACGACGACTGCCCGCACGAATCCCTCGAAGCGGTGATTGTGCAAACTGCGGACATGATAAGCGGCGCGCGCCCCGGCGCGCGCCGCGACACCGCGGAAGCGTATCTCAAACGACTCAAAGAACTCGAAGGACTCGCGGGACGATTTTCCGGCGTTGAAAAAGCGTACGCGCTCCAAGCCGGTCGCGAGATCCGCATCTTTGTTCAGCCGGAAGCGATTTCCGACTTTGAAGCACGCACTCTTGCGCGCAACATCGCGATAAACATCGAACAAGAACTCCGCTACCCCGGACAAATAAAAGTGACGATCATCCGAGAAACTCGTATCACCGATTACGCCCGCTAATTAGAGATGCAAAAAGAGCGCCAGTCGTTTCAAGAGATTCCTTTTTGGAATATGTTTCAACTTCTTTTTGATTATTCTCTCTTGGTCCATCTTTTCTTCAAGGGGGATATCTGCATACTTCGAAAGTTCAACAGGGAGACTGTCTTTTCGAACCCCGTAGTGGTTTTTCATAAGTTGCACTTTTTTTATTGCTTCGATGTCTTTTTTAATATCCCTATATTGCGCCATGAGAGCGGTTCGGTTCTCTTTTTCTACCACCAACGTTCCTTGAGGTGATACCGTCATGTGTTCTCTCGAATCAGTCGTCTCCACATCCACTTCCTGTTTTGTTGTTGCCGGTTCGTTTTCCATATGAAAAAGTATAGCAAAACCCCCGCACGCGGGGGTTTTGATTACATAGTATCTTTTATTTCTGTGGCCTTCTTGGCATCCTCGAGCATCGCTTCCACTTTGTCGAGCTCTTCGAGTAAGTGTGCGCCTTCTTGTTGTATCTGAGCGTTTTCGACGATTCCTTCAGTATCGTTTTGTACCGCCTCTTCAAAAAATGCAAACGCGATGTTGTCGCGGATATCCTCCGGAAATTCATTGATATGTTCAGCGAGAAACGCTCGCGCCCCTTTCTCATCCCCTGCATCGACGAACGCTTTAAATTGATTGTATAGTTCAGTTGCTGTCATATGGGTTAATTATACTTATTTCTATTGCCTTTTATCATGGCCATCATCATTATTTTCATTAACTGTGCCCATGAACCCTCTTTTCCTTTATACTTTTGGAGTAATTTTTGAATCGCCTCTCCGATAAACTTGTCGACAGCTTTTTGTTTGTTATCATCAGAAAGAGTATCCCAATTTTTAAGTTTGTCTTTCTTGTGTTTTGTCCACAAGTCAGTGTAATTCTCCGGTGATTCCAACTCCTGTTTCATGTCCTTAAAGCTAAGTTTCGGTTCCCCTTTGATTTTGCCTGCGGTGAGTTCTGCGGCAAACATCTTTCTCATCTCCTCGTTCCCGTCAACCGTACCCGCGAGCATCGCCCCCACGTTGTTTTGATGAAGTCGTAGTTGTACAAGTGTCGCATCGATATCGTCTTTTTTCATTTCCATGAAGCGGGCGCGTTTTCTTGACCAACTACCAAGAGTAAAGAAATCTGCCGCTTTTTTCCAACCGCTCCAGTTTTCTGTGACCACTTTGTGAATCGCCTTCATTCGTTCGCGCGGATCCTCGATTGCAAGTGCGGCGGCATAACGCTTCTCACCAATACCTCGTTTTAGACAGAGATCCCTGACCTCATTGTTGAGATCGGCAAACTGACCGTTCTTGAAGCTTTGCATTGCTTTCATCCTGTTCGAGAGGTCCATAAATCGATCAGGATCGTTGATAGAAATCTCTTCGATTTTCTTTTGAAAGATTTTTGAAGCGGATTCCGGTCCGACGAGGTTGAGGATTTTTTCAAATTCGGGGTTGTTTCGAGCAAAGTCTTTGACTGCTTCGGGAGTGGTGAGGCTCTTTACCACCTCGGCTTCTTGCATCGCTTTGCCAAACATGCCGCGCTTCTCTTCAAGTGCCGCGATGTCGTCTTCTTTGAGTTCTCCTTTTGCGACTCGCTCGGCAAGGTCGGTGTCCCCTTCTCGTTTCAACAGATCGCCAAACAAGACACTTTTGTCCTTATTTGCAAGAACCTCTTTGAGTGTCGGCTGTGGTGCCGGCTTTGTTGCGTCCTCTGCGTCTTCAATCTTCTTTTTATAGTCTTCCAGAATCATAATGATATGGCGCTATGGTAATACTGATAGGGTAGCAACTTTATGATTCATTCGCAATGAATAACAAAACCCCGCCGAATGGCGGGATAAATCAAAAAGCTTTCAGCTCAATGGATGTATTCGGTCCTTTGCAATTTGAGCAGGACCCAAACAAAAGATATTTATTCTCAAAATCCAACGGTTGTTGAAGTTCGGTAAATATTTTTTCTGCCTCTGGAAAGGCGAGTTCATGATATGTGCCGCACTCCGTGCAAAATGCACTTATTACAGCGGTCTCACTTTCCTTTTCTTTAAGCAGTTCGAGATCGGGTACGTGATCAGTCTTACTATCGGTCACCACTGTCCCCAGAAGTTCATTTTTTGTTACTGTTTTCATGATTAGTCAATTTTTCTATATTCTGCATTTTTTTCTAACTTTGTCAATAACTCACTAATTATTTGGTGACTGTAGTCCCCTATCCTATCTTCATAATCCGTATCAGATGGATCAAGTCCCTCAGATGGAATTAGTAAAATAACCTCGGCTTTGTACTGATCTTTACTAGGATTTGTCGTGACATCAAATGTTACCCGCACCACCGGCTCTTTTGCATTTTTTCTGTATTCAAAAAATGCGTCAACTCCATGTTTGAGGTCCAGGATTGAATCAATCGCGGTATAAAATGCAATTTTTTCTTCCCCATTTCCTGAAAAAAGTTCTTTATTTTCTTTTATTTTTCCAATTAAACTTTTCGGAAAAAAACGATGCGGTTTCTCTGGATCACCGTACTGGTGATTTTTTACATATTGAAGGGCGGTTTTGTATGGTTGGTACGTCTTGATTTCATGGAGTCCATTAAACTCCATAATCTCCTTCTTCACTTTTCCAAGCAGTTCCTGTTCAACAAGTTTTCCTAACATATCATTACTTTTACCTAAATAAAGTCATTAAATCAAGCCCAATCTTATTTTCTACAGTATAATTAGCCAATGCTCCCCCCAGGAGAAAAATTTTCTACTCCATCGCAAGAACTGTCGCATCTCTCAAAAGAAGCGCAGAAGAGATACATTCTTCAAGAACGACCAAACACGACGCAGGCGCAAGCCGCTCGTGAGGCAGTCGATCAGTATGCGAAAGCCGAAGCCGCGGATTTTCTCCACGACACCGCAGTACTTCCCGCTCACGAAGCCGAGCGTATTGTGCTTCGTCTCAAACCTGAAGCGCACGACAAAAAAATCGAAGAACTCTTTGGCATCATGCTCGAAAAGGGCGTCAAAAATGCACTCGACATCGCCTCCCAGCTCGGCAGTCCGCACCTCGAAGATGATTTTCATCGCTTTCTCGTCCAGTATTTACACACTATTGGTGCGATTCCCGGTCTCAAGCAAGAAAGTCCGCTCGGTCGCGAACTTGATCACTCACTCTTTACGGTGACACTTCCGCCGCTTTCAAAAGATCAAAACGAAGCGAGTGAATTCAAACGCTTCATTCAAGCGATGAAGCAGTTTTATATGGGAATGACATCGACGGCCGGATGGCAGGAGGGTATGTACTACACACTCGAACTTGCGGTCCAAAATCAAGGTCGTGACATCAATCTTTTTGCATCAGTGCCGAGAATGCACGTCGATACGTTTGAAAAGCTCGTCCGCTCGTACTACCCCGGCGCCACCATCGAAGAAGCGACAGATGATTACAACATTTTTTCCTCCGATGGCGGCGGCATTTCGGGGAGTGTTGCAAAGCTCTCCGAACCGGCGATTTTTCCATTGCAAACCGACGAGACATTTGAACACGACCCCCTTGTGGCACTCATTGGTTCTCTTTCAAAGCTCGAACACGCCGGCGAAGGTGCGGCGATTCAAATCACCATCAGCGGAGATATCGATAACAGCAACAAGCTCATCCTCTCGGTCATCGAGGCGGCGGAAAAAACCGGTCGTCCGATAAAAGAGCTCTACGAAGACGCGGTAGAAGGGGTTCTCAAAGGTTTTGGCAAAGGACTGCTCTCATTGTTCAAATCGGAAAAAGAAGAAACCGAAGAAGAAAAAAAGAAGAAAATGGACACCCGTGGTATCGAGCTTGCAAAAAAGAAACATCAGAGCCCGACACTTTCCGCGGGGATTCGCATTATCACGACCGCCGCGACACTCACGCGCGCGCAGAGTATCCTCTCGACGATCAAATCCTCCTTCAACCAGTTTGCTCTCGTCGGATCAAACGCGCTTGCATGGGACGATGTAAAAACCTCTCGTATCAACGATCTCGCGCATGACTTTAGTTTTCGTACCATCACCAAAAGCGAACAACTCCCGCTCACCATCGCCGAGCTTGCCACCATGTTTCATTTCCCCATCGGACTCACTGTTGCGCCGGAGCTCAAAGAGTCTCCTGCCGCTACCGCTCCCGCACCGCGCTCGGTTGGTCAGACGCTCATCGAACAAGCAAAAGAAGGCATCTTTCTCGGCACCAATACGCATCGCGGAGAAACGACCGATGTCTATCTGGGCAAAGAAGATCGTGTTCGTCACTGCTATGTGATTGGACAGACCGGTACCGGCAAAACGACGATCATGAAAAACATGGCGATCCAAGACATCAAATCCGGTCGCGGCGTATGCTTTATCGACCCGCACGGTAGCGACCTCGACGACATTCTTGCCAACATCCCCTCGGAGCGACTCGATGATGTCATTTATTTTGATCCCGCCTACACCGCGCGACCGATGGGACTGAACATGCTCGAATACAATCAGAACTATCCCGAGCAAAAAACATTTGTCATCAACGAACTTCTCGCCATTTTCAACAAACTCTTTGACATGAAAGTCGCCGGCGGTCCCGCGTTTGAACAATATTTTCGAAATTCCGCCGGACTCGTGATGGAAGACCCCGAAAGCGGCTCCACACTCCTCGAGATCGGGCGCGTCCTCTCCGACAAAGCATTTCGCGAAATGAAACTATCAAAATGCAAAAATCCGGTGATCGTCCAGTTTTGGCGCAACGCGGAGAAAACCACCGGTGAACAGTCGCTTGCAAACTTTGTCCCCTATATCACCAACAAGTTCGACGTCTTTATCTCAAACGAGATCATGCGTCCGGTCATTGCACAGCAGGAGAGCGTGCTCAACTTTCGCGACATCATGGACAATCGAAAAATTTTGCTCGTCAACCTTTCAAAAGGCCGTCTCGGGGATATCAACTCCGCGCTCATCGGGCTCGTACTTGTCGGCAAGCTCACGATGGCGGCGCTTTCTCGCGTTGACATCATCGGCAAGGGTGAGGTCAATGACTTTTATCTCTACATCGATGAATTTCAAAACGTCACGACTGATTCTATCGCCACCATTCTCTCCGAGGCGCGCAAATATCGCCTCTCACTTACTGTCGCGCACCAATACATCGAACAGCTCCAAGAGAACATTCGCGATGCGGTGTTTGGCAACGTCGGCAACATGATTATCTATCGTGTCTCGCCCGAAAACGCTGACGTGTTCGAAAAGCAACTCGCCCCTACCTTTACCGCAAGCGACATCACCAAACTCGAAAATTTCAATGCCTATGCGAAGATCCTAGTCGCCGGTGTTCCGTCAAAGCCGTTCAACCTGCGCATTCCACCCCCACCAAAAGGCAACAACGAAATCGCGGACAAGATAAAAGAGCTCTCGTACCTCACCTATGGCCGCCCCCGTGAAGAAGTCGAGGCGGAAATCATGAAACGATATCAATAACACCGACGCAAGCCGGTGTTTTGATTGTGGTATGATGGGCGTATGAAATACGAGAATCCCACCAACGAACAATTGGAACCATTTGAAGATGACCGCGAATTGCCTCCACAAGAACAGCAGATAAAACAGCAAAAAATAGAAGAAATATTTGAAAACGCGGCGCAGTCTCGTCCGGATAAAAAACCGAGCACCCTTGATCAGGAAAAGATAAAACAAATTAAAAAAAGCATCAGTGTTGAGCATGCTATTGATACGGCACAAGAAAAAAAGAGCATGGGGGACGAATCGTGGGTAGACGAACGACCAAAAGAAGAGAGAAAAAAACCGTGGTACCTTAGGGTCGCGGCAATGTTTGGTATTGCCGGTGCAATGGCTATACCACACAAGGCGGATGCAAAAACTCTCGAAGATTCACTTTCGCACAAAGACGCAAAAGTCGTGGCAATGAAAAACGATCCGACAGATTCACTGCAAGCAAAAATCGCTGGTGGAGTCAAAACAATTACCGCTATTCAGGAAGGAAAAAAAGTCGGCAACGTCACTATCGAGAGTCGCTATCTCATTCCCTACCACGACAAGACGGTTGAGGTTTGCGTCGTGAAGGTTTCTGGGAATGAGAACGATAATAACAAAGCGGGGGCAATCATCAATGCCATGCAAAAAGAAGGCGGGTGGCAACCGGCATCAGAGGATATACTCACTGCCGTTGCGACAGAAAATCCAAACTTCAGTAAAAAGATGCCGTGGGTGATGTCACTGGTTCCTAAAAGTGATCAAAATGACACCCGAGCAAACGAAGGATACACATATGTCTCAGAAGAGAATGGGGAAGAAAAGATCGAAAACGTCATTCCTGAGCACGCAGTCTTTCCGACGCGTACTCCGATCGGTCCAAATCGTTTTGAAGCGGATCAGGGGATCAGCTACAGCGAAGATGACTATGGCTATATCTTCTATCGAAAAGTGACCGCTGCCCAGTACGAATCCGGTTTCGCAAAGACAAAATAGAAAAACACAAAAGCCGCTCATAATCGAGCGGCTTCTTCCCAAAGGGAAATTTCTTTCTTCAGTTTTTTTGCCAGCTTCCCAATCTTTACCGCTTCAATAATTGCGATAAAGATTCCCACCGTCAAAAAACCAATCAAAAGGTACGCTACTTTTTTCATAAAACGGATTTTATTTGAAAATATACTAACTCAAAAACTGCTTTTTGTCAATTTTGCACCGAAAAACCCTTGGTATATAATGAATTTGCCCAAAGCAGTAGCTTCCGGCGCATTGACGAGCATTATCAATTAGCTCTATTCGGGGATTCCCCCATTCGTTTCATATGAATAAACAAGCACTCGTTGAAATGATTCACGGAAAAATCGGCGGCACCAAGGTGCAAGCTGAGGAGGTCGTGGAGAGTATCATCGCAGAAATCACCAAGACCTTGAAGAGCGGTAGCGAAGTTTCCATCGCCGGTCTCGGTATCTTTTCGGTAAAGACGCGCGCAGCCCGCATGGCCCGCAACCCAAAGACTGGTGAGCAGGTCAAAGTGCCGGCAACTCGCGTACCGCGCTTCCGCGCCGCGAAGGCACTCAAGGACGCCGTGAAATAATTTTTTCACCCACTTCGTAACAACCCGCCCCTTCGGCGGGTTTTTACGTTGTACCAGTTGCCTTTTTTCAATAGTACGCTATGATGGTCGGAAATTCTTTAAATTATGAAGTTACTGTTTGTTACCAGCTGCTCCCCCGCTGAGGCAAGGGGTTTTGAAAAAAACGTCAAAAGAATCTATTTTGATGGCCCAAACAAAAGACCATGTCTTACCTTTATGCACGACGATGCAACTCCAAAAACTATCAGGGAGAAAGCGAAGGAAAAGAAGCCAGTTGCAGTCATATTTGAGGAGAAAGTCCCCGCTCTCCGCATTACTTCCACGATGACTGAGGTGAAAAAAATAATGAACGGGAGCTCTCGCTTCATTCACGTCTCGCCGGAGCAAATCATAACTGGAACCGAGGCGATAAAAGATCATGGAGAAGTAAAAAAAACTTTATTTGTATGATCCATTACATTGATCCCAACCCCTTATAAAAGGGGTTATTTTTATGCTCGAGTGCGGGAATACGGGAGTCGGTCACTACTCTCGCCTATGGCGAGGTCGCGACCCCGACTCGGCCACAAGCATTCGTCCGCCAGCTGTCGGACTCATCTTGTATACCGCCTCCGTCGTTCGCCTCTCTTCCTCCGTCAAAAAACAAAAGAGCCGGACACGATGCGTCCAACTCTCTTGTTTTTGTGCGGGATAAGGGAGTCGAACCCTTCACCACAGTTTGGAAAACTGTTATTTTACCGATAAACTAATCCCGCTTTTTTGTAGCTGTTGTTATTTTATCAAAATCTGCGCTTGAAAAGGCAGATTGCCGGTCTCTGTGATTTGAACCCGGAGTCGCGCCTTGCGTCGCAGTAGCATATCCATGCTACTGGTTGAATATAAAGTCGGGACGCCGGGATTCGAACCCGGAGTCACGTGTACCCAAAACACGTATGTTAGCCGTTACACCACGTCCCGACTTTATATTCAACCCCACCACGCACGTTAGCCGTTATACCACAGCCCGAAGATATTATTTTGATGTCGGGCTGCCGAGAGTCGAACTCGGGTCACACCCACCCCATGGGCGCATACTACCGCTGTACTACAGCCCGATCTTGTTGGAGTACTGGGTATCGTAGCAGAAAAGATTTTTTTTATAAAGGAAAAATAAAAAAAGCCCTCTTGAAAAGGGCTATCTCTGGACCAGAGCAAGATCTGGGTAGCCTCGCAAATGGTTCTTAAAGAGAAGATTTCTCTTCTCGGGACGTTCACCCAAGGAATACAGTTGGAAATTAAGGCCGTCTTTTTCTTTCACCTCTGATATCTTTTGAAGTAATTTCTCAAGATCCGTGATTGGAATTGCACCATTTATGCAGATTAGATCAGGGGTGCCTTTTGCGATGAATACGGGGATTTTCTTCTTTGCATTTTCTATATCATTATCTACAAAAATAAGTTTCACCATTTTTGTATCTATTCCCGCAATGTCCATTTCATCAAATACTCCTTGTTTAGAAATCCCATCGTCGATGGAGATCAAAAGAATTTTTTTCATTTACTTGTTTTTCATACAGACTACGCGTTTATCGGAGAAAGTCAATTGAGCGTCGCCTGTCCATCTGTTAGGATATGAGCACAAGCGGGATTAGTTTAGTGGCAGAATGACTGCTTCCCAAGCAGTAGGCACGAGTTCGATTCTCGTATCCCGCACAAAGACAAAAGACGCTGACACATCGTCAGCGTCTTTTGTTTACAGGATAAAGAAGTTGATTGAGAAAAGGGTCTTTTTGGTCGGGCTGCTGGGAATCGAACCCAGTTCTCACGAACCCGAATCGTGAATACTACCGGTGTACTACAGCCCGTTATGATAATTCGATTGTCTCGACAGTATACGTGCCTTCCGGCTTTTGTAAAATGAGTATCCCTTGCATCCGGCAATTGTTCACTTCATGGACCAGACAATAATGTTGAACGGAAATAAAAAACTTCCGGAGTTTTTGTTTTGTGAGATTTTCTGCGGGGCTGATCGAACTCCCCTCTTTTCCTGTTTTTACTTCAAAAAAGTACGTAACCCCTTTTTTTCTTGCGACGATGTCGATCTCACCAAATTTGTTGGCAATGTTCCGCCCGATGATCGAAAACCCTTCTTTTTTGAGAAATCGCACTGCTTCTTTTTCGCCTGACTGACCAAGGACTTGTTTTTTTGATGTAAAAATCCGTATCATTCTAGACGTTTCACGTGAAAACTAAATAAAGATGACTTTTAAAAATCCTTATTTTATAACGTTTTTAATAAGACAGTCATAAAAGTCATGTCCTTTATCCGACTTACACACACGTTTATCCACAGTTTCCAAATAAACTATTGAAAACAAAGGATTTCCAAAAAAGACATTTCTGTGCGGCCATGGATAATCGAAATCCAGCCTTCTCGTTGGCAACGAGGCGTTCTGCCACTAAACTATGACCGCAAGTGGAACAATTATACAGATTAAGTACAAAAGTTCCAATGCGCACCTGGCAGGACTCGAACCCACAACAAACGATCCGAAGTCGTTTATGATATCCATTTCACCACAGGTGCGTACCAGTAATACTACCGCATAGAAAGCTTATTTGCCAACATATTTTGCCACTCTCGTACCATATAAAAAAAGTTTATGTTGTAGGCCTCAATTCTCATACAGCCCATATATTCGGGACCTCTTTTAACCAAATGAGAAGTCGGTTTATATATCGTTTTTTTGAATCTTCCCATTGAAATATCAAGGTATTTTGCCCAAAACTCTTCACGGTTTTCATGGGCGTATGCGTCGTGAATATAAAGACGAAAAAACAAGTCTTTTTCTTTCGACGCGTTCATGTACGTTTCGATCCATCGGATCATCAGCTTTATTATTCTCGGATCAGAATTCATGAATTGGAACATGGAACTCTTCTTTCCGCCTTCCGCCCAATACATTGAAATCCCAAAACAGAAAAACGGGTCATTTTGTTGCAAATCAAAGACATCTCTTGCTCTCTTTAGAACCATAGCCTCCCTCTCTGCTCGCTTTCTCCGGTTTGTTGTCGCGGCATGCGCTCTGCCTAGGGTTGATCGAGCGGTGATTTTTTGACGCAATAGATCTTCTTGTTGTGAGGTCAGTTGTATGTGCTTAAGCCACCCGGAAAGGGTGCTTTTTGACACAGGAAGCTGATTCATTATCTCACTATACGAATACCCCTCCATTCTAAGCGCTATTGCTCTCAATTTATTTTGAACACTCATATATTGGTACATACATTGTATACGGTGTTTTTTCTATTTGCAATTGAAAAACAATGCTATTATTGCTTCATAGTGATTGATAGAAAGAAAATCCCTTCGTTTGTTTCACATGTAACAAAGCGCCTTCAAGACGCCGGTTTTGAGGCGTGGCTGGTTGGAGGATGTGTCAGAGATCTCATAATGGAGAGGGTGCCAAAAGACTGGGACATAGCAACAAATGCCAGGCCGGAACAAGTTCAAGAAGTCTTTAAAGATCTAAGGACTGTATATGAAAACACATTTGGAACAGTTACTGTGCTTAATAGACCTGTTTCACATGAAAACGTTTCAGGTGAAACATTTGAAGAAACTCAAGTAACAACCTATCGATCAGAGGGAAAATATACTGATTTTCGCCATCCCGACGAGGTTTCATATGAAACAAACATAGAAAAAGACCTTGAGAGAAGGGACTTTACGATGAATGCTATCGCCTATGATCCGGTAAAAGATGCCATAAAGGACATTTTTGGCGGTTTAAAGGACATAAAAGACAAGGTTATACAGAGTGTCCTTAATCCGGCAGATCGCTTCAAAGAGGATGCGCTCCGTATGATGCGAGCAGTGCGGTTTTCCACACAACTTGGTTTTGCTATTTCACATGAAACACTAGGGGCGATTATGGATAACAAAGAGCTTCTCAACGAAATTTCGAAGGAGCGAATTCGAGATGAATTTATAAAAATCATTGATTCGAAGAATCCCGGCATCGGTCTTGGTCTGATGCAAAAGACTGGTCTTTTGGAATATGTCATTCCAGAGCTTCTGGAGGGGGTCGGGTGTGAGCAAAAAGGCGCCCATATCTACGACGTGTTTGAACACATTGTGCACGCGCTCCAGCATGCGGCCGACAAGGGGTATTCGCTTGAAGTTCGACTTTCGGCGCTTTTCCATGACATTGGCAAACCGAAGACCCGTCGGTATGACAGATCAAAGGATAAATATACATTTTTTGGTCACGAGGTAGTCGGAGCAAAAATGGCAAAGTCAATCCTCGAAAGGCTTAAATTTTCACGTGAAACGGTTACACGTGTAACAACACTTGTCAGAAACCATATGTTTTTCTCCGACACCGAGAAAATCACCCTCTCGGCAGTGCGTCGGATTATTCGAAATGTCGGTCCCGAGCATATATGGGAACTTATGGAAGTTCGGGAATGCGATCGGGTGGGAATGAAGAAAAAAGAAGCACCATATCGACTTCGAAAATATCACGCGATGATCGAAGAGGCGCTCCGAGATCCTATTTCTGTGGGACAGCTCGCAATCGACGGCGCATATCTGATAGGGGAGTTACACATGAAACCGGGACCACGAATGGGCTGGATCCTGCACGCGCTTCTTGAGGAGGTACTGAATGATCCGACGAAAAACACTGCCGAACACCTCTCCGAACTCGCCAAAACACTCGACAGTCTGCCTGATGGGGCACTGAAAGCCCTCGGCGAGAGGGGAAAAGAGAAAAAGGAGGAATTGGAGGGACAAGAGATAGAAAAATTGCACGAAAAGCATGGAGTGAAGAAATAGCCTTTACATCTACTGTTGTAGGGGATAGTATTTCTAAAAACTTTTATCGTGCCAAATAATGAAAAAGCAAAGTCCTTCCCAACTTTTTTGATAGTCATGCTCTTGTTGGCGGCAACATTATTAATAGTGAATCGCTGTAAACGAGAGCTCCCAATAACATCACCGGCACAACAGCCGGTGATGTTTTAATTAAAAAACTCCGCAAAAATGCGGAGGTTTTGTGGAGAATTTAAGAGAGACATTTGTAATAAATATTGGTGAATGGTTCGCTTGTCTTGAACTGTACCGTATCAATCAGATTGAAATTAACAACCGGCAAAAATGTTTTCATTCCGTGGCGTTGTGCTGTAAACAAGATGCCAGTAAATTGTTGCCTGTTAGCTTCTTCAGTTAATTTCTTCAACAGATTCGTCATTATATCTTTTTGGTTCACCCCCTCCTTGAATGATGCATTCACTGTCAAAAAATAATCTTCCCTCAAGAGTTCAAGAAAATTGATGTAGGTTTCCTTAAATTTCTTTTGGGATGGCAATGTTGCTCTTGTAATCACTCGATATCGATACTCAAGAGCGAGACTGGGAGGGTACCCGATGATATAACCGATCAGTTCATTACTGCTTGGTACAAATGCTCCAAACAAAAGTTTAAGTCCTGCCGCATACCTGTAGATCTCAGCTCGTAATCTTATGAGTGGTTTCTCATTGAGGCTTCGATGAGTTCTTTGTTTGTATTGGTTATCCAACACAAGTTGAAAATTACAAACCCAATATGCGTTTCCCGGCTTGATCCGAACGATATTGTACATACTGCATACAGTTTTTTCGATTATACTCGGCAATTTTTATTTTTCAATTTTTGATCTCAATCATTACCGGACAGTGATCGCTTCCCATCACGTCGGGCAAGATTTTTGCGGCGGTGATGTTTGACGCGAGTTTCTTGCTGACGAAAATATAGTCGATGCGCCAACCGACGTTGCGCGCACGAGCATTGGCGAAATGGCTCCACCAGGTATAGTGCCCGTTTCCTTTGGTGAAGAGGCGAAACGTGTCGACAAAGCCCGCGCCGACGATCCTGTCGATTCCCTCACGCTCTTCATCGGTAAATCCTTTCTTTCCCTCGTTTTGTTTGGGATGGGCGAGATCATCCGGCGTGTGTGCAACATTTAAGTCGCCGCAAAAAATGACCGGCTTTTTTTCTGCGAGTCGCTTCATGTATTCCAAAAACGCCGGGTCCCAGTGCGCATGGCGCAGACCGAGACGGGTGAGGTCGTCTTTTGCGTTCGGCGTGTACACCGTGACGACGAAACATGATGTAAATTCTGCGGCGATGACGCGTCCCTCGGCGTTTGGGTTGCCATAGCCGTCGCCTTCGAGTTTGTATTTTTTTGCGATGTCGTGAGGGAGGTTGTTCGTAACGGCGAGGGGTGTTTGTTTTGTAAAAATGGCGGTGCCGCTGTAACCCTTGCGGGTGGTCGATGCATTCCAATATTCCTCGTACTGTGGCAGATCAACTTCGCTTTGGTGCTGTTCGGCTTTGGTTTCTTGGAGGCATACAATATCGGGGGCGTACTTTTTGACAAACGGAACCAAAAGCCCTTTTTTATGGACTGCGCGAATGCCATTGACGTTCCAAGAGATGATACGCATGGCATCATAATAGCAATCAAATCGATAAATAAAAAATCGGCATCACCACAACGGGGATACCGAAAAAAATTTTACATGCCGCACAAAAACATGAGCAACTGCCGAATATCTCCTTCAGAGAGACCTCGTGTGACAGGGTATGAGTGGTTGCTCGTATCGATACTTCCTTTTTCCGGAAGATCTGCCTTGAATTCTGCGGGGGAAATTCCCTTTTTCCTACACTCCTCGGTTATTTGATCCGCAAGTTGCTTTATAGAACCTGCGTTACAATGGATCTTTGCCATGTCCTGCTTTGTCACAAATGTTGCAAAGTAAGTCCAGTTCAGAAGTCTCTTGTTAGGGGACTTTTTATGCAAGTTTTCTAAATAAAACATGTTGTGTTGATTTTCTTTATTTAAACAGAAAAATATTCTTTTGTCAAATTTTTATGATGTCAGGAAAATAAAAAAGAGCCGAAGCTCCTTTTGATATCATCTCTTTTCTACCACTTTTTGAAGCGGCACGTTCAGGGTATCACTGTCGTCTTTTATTTTTCCCCTCGATACTTTTTTTAACGGAGTATTATCGAAGTAGTCATCTGTTGCGTCGGACGGATTTATCTGCAATCCAAATAAAAAAATAAACAAAACGGCCATAAGTAGCCCCGAAAGTGAAATATTATCTTTAATGATTTTCATAAAGAACGATTGAAGTGTTTAGGTTTCGATTATGTCAAACTGAGCACTTTTGTCAAATAAAAAAGAGCCCCGGAAACGGAGCTCTTGCAGTACGGATTAAAGTGAAATTAGTTTACCTTTGCAACCGATTCATCTCCAAGTGCAATTTTCAATTTCATCTCTTGCGTTCTGTAGCGCAGATATGAATTTTTGTTCGCACTATGGATTCCCATTGCGTTTACCAATTCAGTGAGTTCGCTGATGCGAGACCCATTGTTGTACTGGGTCACAGTAGATGAACTATGGTTACTGTAAGTGCGATGATGTTTACTATCGTTAATTAATTTTGCAATTAACCCGATTAGAAGCACTAACAAGATCAGTCCAATCAGTGAAGCAAGCCACCAAGGTAATCCGCATACATAGCAACCACAATCACTTCCGATAGCATTTCTTGCATTATCAGAAGAGCTCACTAAAACATTTTTGTTTGAGTGAATTTGTTGCTGTATCGTTGTAGAGTCAACTCCATCAAGGCGATCTTGCGGCAACCTTTTTCCCGTTGCGCAGGCGTATCGGGGGGATGTTCTTACTGTTACTTTTGTTACATTGATAGCCGTATCGAATGATACCGGTACAACAATATTAGAACTTCTGTGTGAGCATGATGAGAAAACAACGATGATAACGGCAATAGCCGCGTATAATATTTTTTTCACTTTAATTTTATTTAAATGAACTTGCTCGATTTCGCAGTGTGCAGGTACGAGCAGAATTGACCTTACTAGATGTATTGTAGCATATTAAGATTAACTTGTCAATCCCTCCTCGTAGGAGATATTGACATATAAATAAAGCTATGTAATATAAGGGCAAATTTAAAAACCACATAATAATGAAAAAGTTATCTTTTTTCTGCTTGGTGCTGATTACAGCATTAACCATGAGCTTTCATTTTTCATCCTGTTCGAATGCCGACGCCAACAAGGTGGATGTCGTGAATGGTGTTCAGCCATTCGATGTCCATGACATTACATGGAGGAAAGAATTTATTGCCTCTCTTAAACCGCTGACACCAGAACAACGTCGGCAAAGAATTGATGATGTGCTCCCACACCTCAACGCATCTTTGGTATCAACGCTTCGTGAAAACGGTCTTGATTGTGAAATAAAATCAATCACCTACATGTTTGGTTCTGGTACTGCAAAAGGTGTTTCATCTGGCGATGGTGAAAAGTATGACGGCACCTATGAAGATCAGTTGTACGCAGTTGTTAAGGGTGGAAAATGCTTTGGCGACAGTGTCGTAGCGTTTGTTCAATGTTTTAATGGAGTTTTTTCCCTTAAAGGAAAGAACAATGACGTCATAGGAACGTACTATCCATCTTTCACGATTGAAAAAAACAAAGGGATCAATTATTACGTCGATTACCAAACCGCAATTTGGTTAGCCGAATGTTTCGACATTCCTCTGTACAAGGGTCAGGGGTGGAGTGGACCGTCGGTTACTCCAAAAGAAGCAAGAGAAATGGAAAACAATCTGGATAATGTCCAGGTTACCGTAAGGGTAAATGAAGGAGATCATTTTGATCTTGGAAATATGACGTATACACACAATGGCGCCGTCACGTATGCAAAAAAATAAAAAGATCTTTCACTAAAATTCCGCCTCTCAAAAGGCGGTTTTTATTTTTAACTAGCATAATAATTCCACATGTGCTTCAATACTGCATATGGATAATAATGATTTGGAAAATATAGTCGGTCCACAGGCAGAAGATCGTCCGGAATCTGTAGATGAAACAGTAATGGCGAATGGTCAGCCATTATGGATGGCATTTTTGGACAACCCTGATGCGCTTGTCATTTCTCCAGATGAAGTTCAGGATGCAAAAAATGCATTTGCGCAGTTTCAGAGGGAAAAGCCAGAAACTATTTCACAGTGTCAAAACAAGAGCATTGATGAATGTCGCAAGATCATTACAGGCGAGGCTGAGTTAGTCTAACGCTTTATTTTTTCGAGTGATATTTCTTATGGATTTCGCGGAGTTGGCGGTCGGTGACGTGGGTGTATACCTGTGTGGTGGCGATGTTGGCATGCCCGAGCATCATTTGGACACTGCGGATATCGGCGCCGTTTGAGAGAAGGTCGGTGGCAAACGAGTGGCGAAGAACATGCGGGGTCACCTTTTTTGAAATGCCGGCTTTCGTCGCGTAGTGTTTGACGATGCGTTCGATCGAGCGGGGAGTGAGTCGGCGGGAGTCGCGGGTAGTGCCATTTTTTGCGATGTCGATAAAGAGCGCTTCATCCATATCCGCGCGCTTGTCCAAATATTTTTTTATTGCGGCCTTTGCATCGGGGGAGAGAAACACGACGCGTACTTTTTCGCCTTTGCCGCGGATGGAAAATTCATCCTTTGAAAGATCGAGGTCGCGATTGAGTGAGCAGAGTTCGGAGAGGCGAAGTCCGGTCGAGAAAAAAAGCTCGAGGATCGCGCGGTCGCGAAGCGACTTTTGCTCGTCGCCGCTTGGTGCTTCGAGAAGGCGTTTGAGTTCATCAATCGAGATGAGGGTGAGGTCGCGTGCGCCGACTTTTGCAAGCTCGATGGCATCCGGCGTGAGCGCCTCGATGTTGCGCTTGCGCAGATATTTGAGAAACGATCGGATCGCAATCATATAATAATTTTGCGTATTCTTTTTCATCGTTGCGCGCGACTGGCCTTTGACAAAGACGCCGGAGGAGCGGTTGAGTTTGAGGCGAAACTCTCGAATTGCATTCTCGTCGATGTCGCCGGTGTTTTTTATATTCATCTCGTTCATAAAACGAGTGAGGTAGTGGTCGTAGTTTTCGATGGTGCGCAGACTGCGTCCTTTTTCGATTTCCATGTATTCGAGGAATTGTCGCTTGGCGTCGGTTACGGTCATCGGGAATAAGTATATACCGTAAAAAATATTGTGCGACGTTCGAATGTCGCCCGCGTATTTGTCTGCGCGTCACGCATTTGAAACAAATGATTTCATGATGCTATCAACAACGCGATATGTATGCGGACTTGCTTTTTTCTCCAACATGTATTACAATGCGCTCATGCTTACCACCAAGAAAAAGCAGACTATCATCAAGAAATACCAAATGCATCCGACCGACACCGGCTCGCAGAAGTTGCAGGTTGCCATGCTCACCGAGCAGATTGATCGTCTTGCTGACCATTTGAAACACCACAAAAAGGACAACCACTCGCGCCGGGGATTGATCAAAATGGTGGCGCATCGCCGAGGTCACCTCAAAGTGCTCGAAAAGAAAAATCCGACACAGCACAAAGAAGCCCTCAAAATTATCAAAGAATAACCAATTGCAAGTCCCGCTCTTAGCGGAGATTTGTTTTTTCATACCACCTCACCGCGTATTTTTCTAAACAACGCTCTGCGGTATACTTACCCCTATGATTATCAAACAAAAAGACCAGCGCGTCGGCATTTTTATCGACACGCAAAACCTCTATCACACGGCAAAAAATCTTTATAAACGAAAAGTGAACTTCGCGAACGTCGTCAAAGACACCCTCGCGGGGCGCAAGCTCATCCGCGCGATTGCCTATGCGATTACAACGGAGAGCGAAGACGAAAAAGCATTTTTGGGCGCGCTCACCAAGGGTGGCATCGAAACCAAAGTCAAAGATCTGCAAATATTTTTTGATGGCAGTAAAAAAGCAGACTGGGACATCGGACTTGCGATCGATGCCGTTTCTATGGCACCGAAGCTCGATGCAATCATCATCATCAGCGGCGACGGCGATTTTGTACCGTTGTGCGAATTTTTGAAATACCATCACGGTGTGCAAGTCGAAGTTGCCACGTTCGGCAAATCGGCATCCATGGCGCTCAAGGAAGTGGCGGACGATTTTTTTGACCTCTCAACGACACCGAAAAAATATCTTTTGGGATACTAATCACCATCAACGATCGATCTCGGTAGCGATTTTGTTTCACAAAAAGGTATACTTACCGAAGTGAACATGATTGGAAAACTTTTTACAAAGAAGGTAGTCAACGGGTACCCGAACGTATCCTGTCGCTAACGGGATGGAAGAAGAAAAAAAAGAAAATACAATACCTCCGTCAGCGGTACCGACCCCCACCACCCCGTTGTCATCCGAACCTCAAGCCACTCCGGTGCCTCCATCACCGGCTCCGTCGACACCTCCGCCATCTCCATCACAAACGCCTCCCGTTCCGCCACATCGATCACACACATTCGAGGACGACTTTTCACTCGCGATGAACGCGACGGATGCTTCTGTTGTGCAAGAGCTTCTTGAAACAGCGCGTGAAAAAGAAATGATTGCAAAAGAAGTCGGCAAAGAGCGACGTGAACGCAAATGGCTTAGCATTTTTTCCATTCTCCTCGTCATCCTTGCCACCAGCGCCATCGCGTACGGGTATTGGTACTATCGCGGACTCACGGTTCCCGCGGAGAAAGCGCTCTCGGTCGGAGTGTTTCAAAATTTGGATCCGGTTGTGGTACATACCACCGATATTCGAACGACTATACAGACGCTCACAACCGATACGACCCTTCCCGAAGGGAAGCCGGTACTCATCCCAATCGTCACTGACAATCAGACGCTCACACCACTTTCGACATCGGACTTTTTCAATTTTATTGAGGCAAATCCGAGCGAGCCGTTTGAAGGAGTGATGGAAGCGATGCGTCTGGGAGCGATGAACACCGGGACATCGATCGTACCGTTTATAATCACTGCGGTACCAGACATCGAAACGGCGTCGAAAGAATTTCTCATCGCGGAACCGACCATGGTACAGCTCTTTTATAAGGCGCTCAATATCGACCTTGCGGCGTACCAAGCACAAGTCGGCGGCGGCTTTGAAGGAAAGTACCTCTACAACATCCCGGTTCGGATCTTGAACCAAGAAGATTCGGCCACCGGGGCTCAAACACCGGTTATTCTCTATGGCCAAGTCTCGCAAAATATCATTGTGATTACGACTGATCCATCCGTTTTGAAGGCTATCTACGACGCAATCATTCGCCAATAATAAATGGGGTGTAGAAAGGGTTGTGCTTTTTGTTCGTCATGCTAGTATTACCTGCAATGATTGATACAAAACCATTTGAAGAAAAGCTCAGTGCGGAAAAAAAGTTGCTCGAAGAGGAACTTTCAGGTATGGCGCGTTTTAATACAAATACCAATCTCTGGGAGGCGATCCCCGACCAGGATCTTGTCGGTGAAATCGATGATAACGATGCCGCCGACCGATTTGAAGACTTTGAAGAACGTACGAGTATGACAGCAACACTCCAAGAACGCCTCAGCGATATCGAAACCGCGCTTGAGAAGATAAAACAGGGTACGTACGGCACCTGTGAGGTCGCTCCGACACACCCCATAGAGAAAGAACGACTTGTCGCAAATCCTGCCGCGCGAACGTGCAAGAAACACATGGAAGAGAAGTAGTATCTAACAAAAAACGCCCGGAAGGGCGTTTTTTGTTAGATAGGAGGTTTATTTCTCAAGCATCGAAAGTACTTTTTCGTTCGTGATAATCATATCGGCATACGCTTCGGTTCGTGCTTTGTCGGCATCCGGAAATGATTTCATAATGGTCTCCGTCTCAACAGAGACTTCCTGGTCGGTTGCGTGAATGCCGGCATGCTTGGCGATTGCATTGATGAGAAGTTGTGTTTTTGCGCGCTTTTCGGCCTCCGGTTTCGTTTCATCACGAAGTTCTTCGCGAGTTTTCTTTGCGTGGGTAAGATATTCATCAAAAGAGAGTCCGCTTCGAGCGAGATCTGCCTCCACCTGCGCGATGATTTTGTCTTGCTCTGAAGCGATGATGATTGCGGGAACGGTGATTGGCGTTTTTTCCATAATCGCTTCGAGAATAGCGACACGACGCTTGTCTTTTGCCGAGCGCTCATTTTCTTTTGAAAGGTTTTCGATGACTTTTGCTCGCAACTCGGCGACCGTTTTGAATTCACCAAATGATTGTGCGAATTCGTCCGTCACTTCAGGGAGCGGTTCGGTGTGTTGATGTTCGTCATGTTCTCCGTGGACGTGTCCGTAGGCGCGAAGCTGTCGCAAATCTTCAATCACTTTGTCGACATCGGCTTCCGTCACTTCTTTTACCGGTTCGTTTGGAACTGCGACGGCGATCTTTCGGTAGTCGGGGAGTGTGATTGCGGGGAGAACGTCGGTTTTTATGCTAAATCCGAGTGCGTTGCCGCGAGCGAGCTTGGTAATGGAGAGAAACGGACGGCCGATCGCGTCTATTTTTTCATCTTCGAGGATTGTTGGATACAGCTCTTGGATCGCGAGCTCTGCCATATCGGAGAGGATGAGTTCGTCGCCGAGGTGTTTCTTTGCGATGTCCTCCGGAACATGCCCTTTGCGAAAACCGTCAAGTTCGAGATGTGCGGCGAGGCGATCGAATGATTTTTTCTCAAATGCCAAAAAAATATCCCAAGGAATTTCTCCTTTGATTTCAACTGCCCCTTGATCGGGGAGTGGCGTTACAGTTACAGTGTAGTCTTTTGCCATATGTGTAGTGGGCGCAGTCTAACACACAGTGAGCGATGATGCCATTTTTTGATTACAGTGCTTTTTCAAAAGAGGGAATCGCGATGTTTACTGCACTTGCTTCGAGTGCGGTAATGTCATCGGTGGTTGTCTCATTGTTCAATGATGGCGCGGCGCCGAGTGAAGAGTCGACGGTGTGTGTACTTTGCTTTCGCTCGTTCATCCAGAGAAATCCGGCGAGGATAACAACAATCAAAACACCAATCACTATCCAAGGAGTGTGATTGGTGGATGTAGCGCGATTGCCCATAGTGGTGCTTACTGTTGCGCGGATGCGTCGATCGCGGTTTTGAGAGAAAGGAGTGTCTGCAAAATCGCCTCTCGTGCGTCACGAAGATTCGCTTCTACCTGGATGACCGCATCACGAAGTGGCGTTGGAGTTTTTTCCGTCGGTTCAAACGAAACACTCGTGTCGGAAAAAACGTTGATGTTTGTCTGCGCGGTAGTGAGCGCGTCGGCGGCGACGAGGAGCTCTTTTTGAGCGCCGCTGGTGTCGATACCGTTTTGTGTGAGGCGATCGAGCGCCGCTTTTGTTTTGTCATAAATGACATTGAGGCGAGTGAGAATATCGGAAAGCTCCTGTGAGATTACCTGGCGGCGAACCTCAAGCGGCTGGTTTTTGAGATCCTGGAGATTGATGTCCTCGTTCGTGGTGGTCGCTCCTTCAACTGCCGGGGTCGCCGGGTTGGTGGCGAGGTCGTCTTGAGCGTGGACGCCAAAAAACGGCACGCTGGCGGCAACGGTCAAAATAAACATATATTTCAAGATATTTTTCATACGTTTGCGCATTCTAGCATAAAAAGAGACGATTGTCACCCTTCTCCATTACAAGAAATGACCGAAAAAAGATCTATTTCCCGAACTTTTGTTGATAGAGCGTGATTGATTTTTTTATCGCCTCGATGGCTTTTTCTTTGCCGTCCACACCGTTGATAACGACCGGGTATTTGTGCGGGTCGTCGGATTTGAGGAGTTTGTAGGTTTCAAAAAAGTGCGTGAACTCTTTTATGTTGTGTTTGTTGAGATCTGCGAGGTCGTGGATATGTTCAAAGCGTCGGTCACCTACGGGAACCGCGATGATTTTTGCATCGCTTTCTCCCGCGTCTACCATATTGATAATCGCTACCGGACGCACAGTTACCATCACACCAACCGCCAGTGGCCATGTGGAGAGAATGACGACATCAAGCGCATCACCATCATCCCAAAGCGTTTGCGGTGCAAACGCATAATCAAATGGGTACGGCGCCGCGTTGTAGTTTGCGCGATCAAGTGCGATGAGTCCGGTCGCCTTGTCGATTTCGTATTTGTTGTGAGAGCCCTTTGGGATTTCGACAACGCAGTTAAATTCTTGTGGTGCATTGTCTCCGAGGGAGATGTCGTGATAGAGATTCATATGAGTAGTGCGTAGTTAATGATAAGGAGGAGAACAAACTATGCTTCGTCGACGGTTGTTTCTTTGATTGGTTTTTCTGTTTCTTCTTTAGCGGCGAGTTTTTCGAGCGGAACAAAGTCGTCGCCCTCACTTGGAAGTCCATCAGCGACCGCTTCCGGCGTCGCCTGCAATTCACTTCCTTTAATATCAATCTTCCAGCCGGTAAGTTTCGCGGCGAGGCGCACGTTCTGTCCGCCTTTGCCGATGGCAAGAGAGAGTTGGTCGGGAGTGACTTCGATTGTCGCTTTGTGCTCCGTCTCATCGAGCGTCAGATCGAGCACGCGAGCCGGGGAGAGCGCCTTGCGGACAAACTCTTCCGGATCTGGTGACCACTCGATGATATCGATCTTTTCTCCGCCGAGTTCGTTCATGACAGTGCCGACGCGCACACCCTTTTGACCGACACAACTTCCCACCGGATCGATGTTCGCGTCATCGGTCCACACGGCGATCTTTGAACGGCTTCCCGGTTCACGGGCGATTGATTTGATCTGTACGACACCGCTTGCCACTTCCGGCGATTCATACGCGAAGAGTTTTTCCAAAAACTTCGGGTGTGTGCGGGAGATGCGAAGCGTGATGCCGCGCGGACTCTCCTCAACGTTGTAGAGATAGCCACGGATGCGTGAGCCACGAGTGTAGTGCTCGCCCGGGATTTGTTCGTTCGGCGGGAGCATGCCCGTTGCGCGGTTGAAGTCGACAAAGACCGTGCCGCGATCGACTTTTTGAATATAGCCGGAGACGATATCGCCTTCTTTGCCGCCAAACTCTTCCATGATACTGGAGCGCTCCGCTTCACGGATGCGTTGCATGATGACCTGTTTTGCGGTTTGTGCGGCAATGCGACCAAAATCCTCTTTTGGTTCGAGCGGAAAGACGATTTCGTCTCCCACCTGCGCGTCACTTTTCATGATGCGCGCGTCAGCGAGGAGCAAGTGCTTCTCTTCGTTGTAATGCTCACGCTCGTCAACTTCGCCCGTTTCACTCGCCATCGTTTCCATCGGAGTGCCCTCGGTTCCTTCTTCGGGGACGTCAAAGCGCACCGTTGTCTCGTCGACAACAGTTTTCACCTGTTCAAATGAAACAGTGCCCGCGTCGAGATCGATACGTGCGCGGATCACTTGACCTTTGTGGCCGTACTCTTTTTTGTACGCGGCGGCAAATGCTTGTTCGATGGCGTCGATAAGCTTTTCACGGGCGATTCTTCGCTCGCTTTCAAGCTGTTCGATGGCTAGTTTTAGTGCTTTGATGTCTAACATGATAATTAAATGAGGGTACTTTTAAACGAAATGTCCGACCTTTCGGGACGGACATCAACAGATACACTGTAGCACAGGAACCGTTTGTTTGCAATGCAAATCGGTTTTCCACCTGTTTTCCCCTCGAAGAGGTATTGACAAAATGCACATTTTGATTAGTATTGGCATAAAGAGTGATTATTGCTCTATACATCTAAAAAGGAGGAAATATGAAAAGTTTAACTTTCGTCAAAACAGGGAAGTTAGTACTTTTCTGTTTTTTTATAGGTTTTGGCTGTACCCCGGGATCTTCTCCAGGGGGCGGAGTAACGCCACCACCAACATCACCCCAAATTACATTCACTGCGGTTCCACAAGGACCGCAATGGTATAAATCCGATACTCTCATCGGATACAATGTAAAAAATGCAACCTCGTTGTCAGTCAATGGACATACAGTTGCTTTGCAGGGAACAATTTCTTTAGAAGACCTGGTACGTGATACAACTCTTACGTTTATTGCGACTGGCGCTCTACAGAGAACTGAAGAAGTAAAAGTGTATGTGCGTCCAGAACAGGTTAGCGCAGTGTGCCAATATCCCGGCACGTGGGCATTGACCTTCGATGAGGAATATTTTGGTGGTACGTGGCACTCGATCGTCCCGACATGTGAAAATTTTGTTTTTCATGTCGACAGTACGGTGAGTATACTCAACTCACGGTGCAATAACGGACTTTCTGATGGATATGGCGAATGGTATTTTGCCTCAAACTACAGGAAAATTATGCTTGCACAATCTCCTGATCAACGGTTGTGGGATGTTAGGACTGTGAATAAAGATACGTTGAAAATATCAAACATCGGCTACCCCTCAGGAGATTCGATTGTATTCACATACCTTCGGCATTAAAGAAAAAAGCCAGTAGTGAACCTCACCTTTAACAAGGTAAGGTTTTTTTATTGACAAAGTAATAGATGCTATACTTTCTGTATAGTAATTAATCAAGTATTTCTTTTCATCAATGAACCAGCCACCATCATTTAAAAAAGTGATCATAACAATATTCACTTTCTTTTTGCTTACTGCTCCTATAGCAGTGGCCCAGAATACTCTTTCTACTCCCACGAAACCTTTGGCTGTTGCAGAAGTCAACATCCAAAATGCTCACATTGCCTCTCAGGAAGGAAATACATTTCATCTCTCTTTTTCCCTTACGAATGGGAAGGGGGTACAGGCGGGAGTGCATTACAGTGTGCAACTTGTCCCTGCCTCATCACCGCAAACGGTCGCAGATGAAAAGGATTATGACGAGACACTTGTACTTGCCGAAAATTCGACAACAAACCGCGATATCGTATACGAAGCACCTGCAGCACTTTCGGGAGCATACGTGCTCTATATAGTAGGCGGCAACGACAGTGGTTTTCCGCTCGGTATCGCCTCTATCGACAATGTGACGTTGTCGGGAACTTCCGGGGTCGCCATTGCTCCTGAAACATGTCGTTTAAATACCAGCAAACAGTCTCCCGGTACTGCAACCACTGCCTCGGGTATTGTTGTCGGTAGCGGTCAATCTCTCTATCTTTCATGTACGATCACCAATACAAGCACCTCGTCCATCACGGTGACTCCGTCATTTGTCATCAAATCTCGCGGCGCATACGGTGCACTCGCAAAAACAAGCGCTCCCGATACGAGCGCCACCACCCTTGCCGCCGGTGCAAAAAAATCCGTCACAATTGCGGTGCCGGTTGCGGCTGATGCGGGATTGTACAAAGGATTTTTCTCGCTCGTCGTCGGTACCGACAAATCAAACACGATTCCGTTTGCCTACAGCAGAAACGGCATCTCTGCGACGGTGGTAAATATCTCTCCTGACAAGGATCGCTATCACAAAGGGGAAACGGCGAAACTCTCCGTTCTCTGGAACGGTTCCGGTGTCTTTACTCCAATGATTACCGCAACGATTACCAATGTTTCAGGTGGCTCATGCGGCACAGCTACGATGCAGGCAACCGGTCCGGGCATGCAGGACGTCATGGTGCCGATTACTTCAGCATGCGTGAATCCGCAGATCACCGTTGCGCTTGCTGGAGCAGATGGTACTGCACTTGCGCAAAAATCTGTCGCGGTGCCCTCTTCTCCTTTGAAACTCTTTTCAAGTGCGTGGGGCGGCCTCCTTCTCTTGGTGATTCTCATTGTTGCTGTTGTTGTGCTCATGGCAATAAAGAAACGGCTTGGCCGCAAAACGATAAGTGCACTTGCACTCTTTGTTGTTGTCGGACTTACACCGTTTGTACATGCGCACGCAACGACGTTCTTTCTTAATAGTGATGTGATGTTAAATTTGGGCATTGACTCAACTGTTTATAATCAAGGAGACCATATAAAGGTAAATGCTCAGGTGAGCAACTCGTCTGGCACAACAACATATCCGATTAGCCTTTCGGCGGTTACAGTGAACAACTCCTCAGTTCAGTTATTTGGTGGATCTGTAACACTCGCTCCAGGACAAAATGTCATTGATAATACAAAACAATTTAACGCTCCGTCTACTGGTAACTACACCGTTGATTTTACTGCGGGAGTTAACGGACCGATTTATGTGAAGGTTGCTGATACCGACGATGATGGATACAGAAATCTTCCAACGGAATCATCTTGCCCTGGTGGTGATGGTAGGGCTGATGTTGGTTGGACTAATCATTACAACTATTACAACGTCACTGAAACTGTGAGTTTCTTCAGTGACCCTACTGCAACGACTCCGCTCGATGTATCTGGTCTTGGTTTAAAATTAAAACTACAATATTACGATATTCCAAGTGACAATGGTTTTGGATACCCACCCCCTTCTCCTTTTGGGTCACCGTCTATGACGGCAGTCAATTCTGGCACATCGTATTCTTACTTGGGGGCAAACAGTTATTACATGGACTACACACTTCACTGGGGTTCATCTTCCTGTGATCAGGAGGCGTTTTCAGGAGTGGTAAGTAACGGCACAGCTTCTGAACAAGTTACTTATGCTTTATTGGACGGCTCTGATCTTACGGTTCCCTACATCATCCTCCCGCCGATTCCCACGACTAACATATCCGCAAACCCGCAATATTTCTATGACGGCACATCGGTGACGGTCTCCTGGAGTTCGCAGTATGCAAACTCTTGCACAGGGAGCGGTTTCTCGACATCAGGCAATACTTCTGGATATGCAACCGTTACCCCATCAGCAACCACTACCTACTCTCTAACATGCACCAACCTTGCCGGCAGTAACACTGACTCCGTCACACTCACTGATCTTGGTTCACCACCACCGCCGTCAGGAGGTATGTGTAATGAGTGGCCGGGAATATCGCAGGGGTGCTTAGGCGCATGTGTTCCAGACCCGAGTCATACTGGGTATGAGATTTGCCAGCAATAATTCACAACATATGAAAAAATATCTCACCACATTTCTCGGAACTCTGACAGTCGCGCTTGCAATCATTTCCATAACTGCTTCGTCCGCGCATGCGGTATGGACGTATAGCACGTTCTCGATTCCATATATCGTCAACCCGGTTGGAAACCAACCTCCAACGGCGAATGCCGGACCGGATAAAGTCATCACATTGCCGACAAACTCAGTCTCAGTCGTTGGTTCGGGGTCTGATCCTGACGGTACGATAACCTCATACGCATGGACAAAAGTTTCTGGTGGCGCGGCAACAATCGTGTCTCCGTCATCCGCAACGACAACGATCAGTGGTCTTGCACAAGGAACATACACATTTCGTTTGACCGTTACCGACAACGGAAGTCCCGGACTCACCGGATCGGATGATATGGTTGTCACGGTAAATCCAACCCCTGGGGGCGTCACCGGAGCACTCACCGTCACCCCAAGCTCATGCACTATTCCATTGAATGCAAGTACCTGTACTTCCGGCTCAGTAAACGCGACATGGACGACAACCAACGCAACCTCGCCAAACCTCTACAACGGAACGGCCATTCTCTCCAACGCGGCTAATCAGCCGAGTGCATTCCCGGTCGGATCATCAGTAACCTATCCTTCCGTCACGTTCTATCTCAGGGATGGTTCGACTGTGCTTGATAGCAAGTCGGTGACGGCGTCATGCGCATCGGGCAGTTCATGGGTTGGAAGCTCGTGTGTCGCAAACTCTGTTGCCACTGTCACACTCTCCGCCGCCCCGACTTCCATTTATTCCGGGGACGCATCGACGTTATCGGTGACCGCAAGCAACTTTGCTACCGTGCCGTCATGTACCATCACCGATGATCATGGAGGCAACCTCGGCTCTGTCACCATGTCCGGCGGCAGTGGCGTGTGGAATGGATCAAAATCTTCGGGTGCGCTCTTTGTCACGACCACCTATACCGCCAACTGTGGAGGAACGTTGAGCTCACCAGTTACGGTGACAGTGACGCGCAAACCGACCTTTATCGAGTTTTAAACAATTACAAACAACACCATCCGCCTCCTCGGCGGATGGTGTTGTTTGTATATCTTTTTTATTACAGAGAAGCGTGCGGTATACTTGGTGCATGATCGTTGATGAAGCGAAGCTTCGCAATCTTGTCCTCGATGCCAACATCGCCACTCCGGGCGACCTTGAGGCGTTTGATAAAGTAAAAAAACAAAAAGACATTAGTCTCTCCGACTATCTGCTCCAAAATGCAAAAGTAAAAGAGAGTGAATTGAAACGGCTCGAAGCGTACGTGCTCGGCATCCCCTTTATCGGACTTGCAAAAGAAAAGATAGAGCCCTCGGTGCTGATGCTCATTCCGGAAGCCATCGCTCGAAAGTACAACATCGTTGCGTATCGCATGCACGAGAAGGATCTTGAAGTCGCGACCATCGATATCGACAACCTCGCGGCGATTGACTTCATCAAAAAAAAGACGGGGCTTCGCATCTTGCCGCGCATGACGGATTCAGAATCCATCAAGGCGGTATTGTTGCAGTACAAAAAGAGTCTGCAGGCGGAGTTTGATTCGATCATCAAACAAGAAGTCGGCAACATCCAACGCGTCGATGACAAAGGGGAAGAGATGCCCGAAAAAGATCTCAAAGAACTTGCCGAAGACCTTCCGGTGGTAAAGATCGTCGACTCGCTCATATCACACGCCATTCTCCAGGGGGCGTCTGATATCCATATCGAACCGGGAGAAGGGGAGCTCATCGTCCGCTATCGCATCGACGGCATTCTGCATGATGCCATGACGCTTCCGAAAGAAACTGCGCCGGCGATCACCGCTCGCATCAAAGTACTCTCGAACCTTAAGCTCGATGAGAAGCGCCTCCCACAAGACGGCCGATTCAAAATCGTGCTCGATGATCAGCCGGTGTCATTTCGTGTCTCGACGCTCCCGACATACTTTGGAGAAAAGACAGTCATTCGTATCCTGCGCGAATCATCACAGGGCTTTACCCTCGAAGGACTCGGTTTTCATGGAGAGTCGCTTGAACGCATTCACGAGGGGATGAAACAACACTCGGGGATCATTCTCTGTTCGGGACCGACCGGTTCGGGAAAAACGACGACACTCTATACCATCCTCGATATTTTAAATACGCCGGAGGTCAATATCTCTACTGTTGAGGATCCGATTGAATACCAAATGCCGCGCGTCAATCAAACGCAGGTGAAAAGCGAAATCGGAATGACGTTTGCCAATGGACTTCGTGCGCTCCTTCGTCAGGACCCGAACATCATCATGGTGGGGGAGATCCGCGATGGCGAGACCGCTTCGCTCGCGGTGAACGCCGCGCTTACTGGGCACTTAGTGCTCTCGACGATCCACACCAACTCTTCTGCGGGGGCGATTCCGCGCCTCATCGATATGGGGGTGGAGCCGTTTTTGATCGTTTCGACCGCGAAGGTGATCGTCGCTCAACGTCTCGTCCGTCGCCTCACGAACGAAAAGGAAGAATATTTTCTAAGTGCCGGGGAGCTTGCCGCCATCGAAAAACTCATTGATACCGCACGGATGCGGGACATTTTGGAAAAAGAAGGAGTGATCAAAAAAGGGACCGAGTGGAAAAAGATTCCTTTCTATCGGCCGAAAAAAAGCGCCGAATCTCCCGACGGCTACAAAGGACGTATCGGTATCCACGAAGTGATGAAAGTTTCCCCGACCATTAAAGAAATTATCTTGCGCGGCGGAAGCTCGGATGAAGTGGAGACGCAAGCGAAAAAAGAGGGAATGATGACGATGCTCGAAGACGGTATTTTTCAAGCCGCGCAGGGAAAAACGGCGATCGACGAAGTGCTTCGTGTGGTGAGTGAGTAAAAAGCAGGTATACTTAGAAGATGCAGTCTGCACAAAAAGGAATCTTGTTCACCTTCAAAGGAAGAGATAAAGCGGGCGGGATTACTTCCGGTACCATCACCGCGAAAGATCGCGCGGAAGCGGCATCGCTAGTGCGCGATAGCGGTGTCGTACCGCTCGTCATCAATGAAAAGAGAACGATCCACCTCTCCTTTGGGAACGCATTTTTTGGACGAGTCAAACTTTCAGAACGAATCCTTTTTGCAAAAAATCTCTCCGGGATGCTCAAGGCGGGGCTATCGCTTTCTCGCGCGCTTGAAGTGCTCCACCGTCAGACAAAGAACGTATATTTCAAATCAATCATAACGACCCTCCTTGATACCGTCGCAAAAGGCGGGACGCTCTCGGAAGGACTTACAAAATATCCCCGTATTTTCTCGACACTGTTTGTCGCGATGGTGCGATCAGGAGAAGAATCCGGAGGATTGCCGCAGGCGCTTGTCGAAGTATGTTCGAACTTGGAAAAAACCTACACATTGCGACGAAAAATAAAAGGCGCGCTCATGTACCCGATGATCATCGTCTGCGCCATTGTCATCATCGGTATCCTTATGTTTATCTACGTCGTGCCGACACTGGTCTCCACGTTCAAAGAGCTCAATGCACAGCTTCCCACCTCGACAAAGATCATCATCGCGATCAGCGATCTCGTGTCCAACCATCTCTTGCTCCTTGTTCTCGGACTTCTTGTGATCGTGGCATTGTTCTATGTCGCGTCTCGATTGCCAACCACAAAACGATGGTTTGACTTTCTTTCGACGAGGATTCCCGTTGTTGGCGGATTGGTTCAAGAAGTAAATACCGCGCGCACAACTCGCACACTCTCATCGCTTATCGCCTCCGGTGTCGATATCAGTCGATCAATCGCCATTACCAAGGACGTGTTACAAAATTATTACTACAAAAAAGTACTCGATGAAGCAGGACAATCGGTGCAAAAAGGGGAGCCGATATCGGAAGTATTCAAAAAACACAGCGAGCTCTACCCGGTGATGGTCGGAGAAATGATCGAGGTCGGCGAAGAAACGGGGAAAATCACCAGCATGCTCTCTGATATCGCGACATTTTATGAGGAAGAAGTGGATGCACGGACAAAAAACCTCTCCACCATCATTGAACCGGTGATGATGATTTTCGTTGGTGCCGGAGTCGGATTTTTTGCCGTTTCGATGCTCTCACCGATGTATTCCATCATGGATTCGATCAAATAACCATGGGCCGTTTTTTTTATGTTCATAAAAAAAGAAGCAATCCATCATCAGGGATGACGCTCATTGAGACACTTGTTGCAACCGCCGTGTTTCTCGTGTTTTCGGTTGCGATCTATCAGCTCTATGCGCGAGTGATTTCATTTTCAAATACAGTAAGAGTCCGAACAGTGGCGACCGAAATCGCAAATGAACAGTTTGAAACAATCCGAAATCTCCAATACTACGATGTCGGCACTGTCGGGGGGATTCCCACCGGCGTCATCGCGCCTTCGCAGACGGTAACACGCAACAATATGACGTTTTCGGTCGGCGTGACGATACGCAACATCGATCAACCTGCTGACGGAACGCTTGGTGGGACACCGAACGACCTCTCCCCTGCGGACAACAAACTCGTTGCGGTAGATGTCGCCTGCACGTCATGTCAAACACCGGTGTCGGTCGAATACACCAGTTTGGTCGCGCCGAAATCGCTCGAAACGGAAAATGGCAACGGTGCCATCGTCATCAAAGCAATCGATGCAAACGGTGAGCCGGTATCGGGGGCATCGGTTTCGATAGACAACACGACACTTTCTCCCGCGGTTCACATCGATGATGTCACCGGCACCGATGGCGCGCTCACGATTGTCGATGCACCACCCGCGACAGAGAGCTATCACATTGCCGTTTCAAAAAGCGGATACTCATCCGACCAGAGTTATCCTCCCGGCGGATCAGAAAATCAAAATCCTTCAAAACCGGATCTCACCGTTGCGGCAAATCAGGTAACGCAATCGACATTTTCAATCGATCGGTTGAGTACATTCAATATTAAAACGCTCACAAATCTCTGTGCTCCTATCGGCGGAATCGACGGGACATTTACCGGCACCAAACTCATCGGAACGAGTCCGGATGTCATCAAGAACACCTACTCCTTCACCACGGACAGTTCGGGGGCTGCGACGCTATCAAACATCGAGTGGGACACCTATACTGCGGCACTTTCCGCGGCGGGGTACGATCTCATCGGGGTAAATCCGCTCCAGCCGGTGACCGTCGTGCCCAACACTTCACAAAATGTTTCATTTGTCTTACGCGATGCAAATCCCAGTACGCTTCTCGTCACCGTCACCGATGCGGCAACCGAACTGCCGCTTGCGGACGCGACCGTCGAAGTTTCCGCCGGCGCATATGACGAAACAAAAACAACCAGTGTCGGGTCGATTACACAGACTGATTGGTCGGGAGGAGACGGTCAGGCTGATTACTCTGACAACACGAAGTTTTTTAGTGCTGATGGGGGCATGGATTTTTCGACAACTCCCGGCATCCTCTCTCTTGCAAATACAGCGGGAGTCTACGTTGAAAATGGAACACTCACCTCTTCCACGTTCAACCTCGGTGCGCCGACCACGTTTCGTCAGATTTCGTGGTTGCCGCTATCACAACCCCCTGCGGCAGGCACTGATTCGGTGCGATTTCAAATCGCAACGAGCGCTACCAATGACGAGAACACCGTCTGGACGTACAAAGGACCGGACGGTACTGCGGCAAGTTACTACACTTCATCACCGGCGGATATCGCATCGGTGCATACCGGCGATCAATTTTTACGCTACAGAGTATTCCTCTCAACGAGTGATGGCTCAGTGACCCCGACGATAAGTGATCTTTCGTTTACGTATACCTCCGGCTGTTTGCCTCCGGGTCAGATTGATTTTCCCGGTCTTTCAAACGACACGTACACCGTTACCGTTTCAAAAGAAGGATATGCAACGTCGGTCAAAACGATTACAATTAACGGTACTACCAATGCAACATTCTCACTTTCGTCGTCGTAATCATTTCAAAAACAGCGCGGGGATGACGCTTGCCGAGCTTGTTGTTGTTTCGGCGATTGTCGCCATTGTCGGTGTTGCGGTATCTCGACTTGGTCGTGATGTGTTTTATTACAATCGTTACTTTAGCAATGATATCTCGGTGGGGGATCAAGCGCAGAAGCTTCTCCGTCCGATGTCACAAGAGATCCGAGCCGCGTCTCCGTCGGCAACCGGAGCATATGCCATCGCTTCCGCACAGGCGACGGACCTCACCTTTTACAGCGATATCGACAATGACGGATTGATAGAACAGGTTCGCTATTATCTCTCCGGAACATCGGTCCTCAAAGAGGTCACCAAACCGACCGGCAACCCGGCGGTATACAACGCCGCAAACAAAGTGACGACAACCGTAGTCACCAATGTCCGCAATGATGTCAACCAACCGATCTTTAACTACTATGACAGCACCTACAACGGGGGAGCCGGAGGCGAAGTACTTCCAAGCTCAGGAAACATCACCGCGATCAGACTCGTTCGCATCACGTTCGTCATCGACAACGATCTCAACATGCCGCCACCGGCACAGACAGTCACGACCCTTGTTGGAATACGAAATCTCAAACAACAACTATGATTTTTCTTCAACGACACAACGCAAGAAAACATGAAAAAGGATTTCTCCTTATCGGCGTGTTGATATTTTCCGCGATCGCCATCGCAACGGTGATGGCATTTGTCAGTTGGGGGATCAGCAGTTCGCGATTGTCGAACCGAGTACTGCATCGGGAAGAATCGCTTGAGATTGCAGAGGCGGGGATCGAGTACAGTCGGTGGTTCTTGGCACACTATCAAAGCGATTTTCAACTTGGTACCGGACACGCAGGGCCGTACACATATGACTTTCAAGACAAAGACGGCGCCACCATCGGCACCTACACGATTACTATCACCCCGCCCTCGACCGGATCCACCGTGGTGACGATACAGTCAAAAGGGGTTGTGTCGGTCGACCCAAATTCGACCCGAACGATCCAAGTAAAGCTTGCTATTCCATCGCTTGCAAAATACGCAGTGGTTGCAAATGACGACATGCGTTTCGGTGAAGGAACGGTCGTCTACGGACCAATCCATTCTAACGGCGGTATTCGCTTTGACGGACTTGCCTACAATATCGTTACGAGCGCAAAAGCGAGCTACGATGACCCTGATCACAGCGGAGGGAGTGAATTTGGCGTGCACACCCACCTTGATACCAACGGCAATATCAATGACTCGTTTCGTCCACTGGAAGCGCCGCCATCAACAGTGCAAGCGCGTACCGACGTGTTCAAAGCGGGACGACAATTTCCGGTACCGGCAGTTGATTTCAACGGCATCACCAACGATCTTGCAACGATAAAAAGCAACGCACAATCCTCAGGAAAATATTTTGCCGCATCCGGCTCGCTCGGCTACGATATCATTTTGAAAACAAATGATACGTTTGATATCTACAAAGTTACCGCACTTGATGCCGCACCGAGCAATTGCAAAAGTGACGGCGCATCAGGATGGGGAACATGGAGCATAAAAAATAAAACACTCATCGGCACCTACGCCTTTCCATCGAACGGCCTCATCTTTACCGAGGACAATCTCTGGATTGAGGGGCAGATCGATACAGCGCGACTGACGATTGCCGCCGCCGCCTTTCCCGATAATGTGAACACCAGAAAAAGCATTACGGTAAACAACAACCTCACCTACACCAACTATGACGGGCAAGATGTGATATCGCTTATCGCACAAAATAACATCAATGCCGGGTTGGAGTCAGCAGACGATTTACGTATCGATGCGGCGCTTATGGCGCAAAACGGTCGTATCGGACGATACTATTATTCATCCAGTTGTAAAATTGGCGGGACAAACTATTACGTTCGAGATACCATCAATCTCTACGGTATGATCGGATCAAACCAGCGTTATGGGTTCGCTTATACCAATGGCACCGGTTATCAGACTCGTATCATCACCTACGATACGAACCTTCTGTACTCGCCGCCGCCGAATTTTCCGCTCGCATCCGATAAATATCAGATTATTTCATGGGAAGAGCTTGAAGAATAAGGATATTTCGCACATGCTATACTACGACGATGCATCTTATCGTTGGAAATTGGAAAGCGGCGCCGGAAAAAACAAAAGACGCTCTCGTGCTTGCAAAAGCTACCCGCGCGCTTGCGAAAAAAAATAAAAAAGTGTCTGTGATTGTGTGTGCGCCGTTTGTGCACATTTCGACAGTCGCCACTGCCTTTCCGTATCATGTCGGTGCGCAGGGAGTTTCTCCATCCGCCGACGTTCCGCATACCGGCACGGTCACCGCGGGAATGTTAAAGTCCCTCGGCGTTTCCTACTGCATTGTCGGACATAGCGAATCTCGCGCACGAGGAGAAACGAACGAGATGGTCAGAGATGAAATACTTCGATTGATCGAGAAAAAAATCACCCCGATTGTTTGCATCGGAGAGAAAAAACGGGACACGCAAGGGTGGTATCTGAGTGAAATCAAAGATCAGCTTGAGAGTTTTTTGCGCGTCATTCCACGTGCCGCACTGCCAAAGATCGTACTTGCGTATGAGCCGGTGTGGGCGGTCGGCGCAAAGGCACTTCGCGAAGCGACTCCTGCCGAGTGTCACGAGATGACGATTTACATTAGAAAAGTGATTACCGATACGTTTGACCAAGCCTCCGCAAACAAGACGCGTATTCTCTACGGCGGGTCGGTGGATGAGACAAACGCAAATGATTTTCTCGCACACGGTGGCGTCCAAGGGCTTCTCGTCGGACGACAAAGCTTGCAACCGAAACATTTTGAAGCACTGGTGAGGTCGCTTGTATAGTTTGTATGCGCAGTATCGCCACACTTCCAAAACTGAACGGAGCGCGCGTGTTGGTACGCGTTGACTACAACGTTCCCATCAAAGGAAATACCATTTTGGACGCGCGCCGCATCGAAAGTTCGTATAAGACAATCGACGCAGTGCTGAAAAAGGGCGGCGTGCCGATCGTGATCGCGCATCGCGGCGAGGATGGGGACACGCTTCGCCCGATCGTGCCATTTCTTTCGAAACGGTACCATGTCCTTTTTATTTCGCATCGAATCGGTTCGAGCACTATCGATGAAGCGATTGGCAAAGCAAAGAAAGGAACGGTGGTGCTTCTCGAAAATATCCGACAAAATCCCGGCGAAGAAAAAAATGATCTCTCCTTTGCAAAAGCGCTTGCCGCGCTCGGGAAATACTTCATCAACGACGCTTTTTCTGTTTGTCATCGACTGCACGCGTCCATTGTGCGCTTACCGAAGCTTCTGCCGGCATATGCCGGATACCAGCTCCTCGTGGAAGTGGCGCATCTCGACGGTGTCCTCAAGAGCAAGGCCCATCCGTTCCTTTTTGTTCTCGGCGGTGCGAAGTTTTCAACCAAGATTCCTCTCATCAAAAAATTTATTACCACTGCGGACAACACGGTGATTGCCGGTGCGCTCCTCAACAGCTTCTACAAGACTGCCGGGTTTGAAATCGGACGTTCCGTGTATGAAAGCGGCTATGAAAAGCAGATACGTCCGCTTCTGAAAAATCCACGGCTTCTCTTGCCGACCGATGTTGTTGTCTTGGCGGGGAAGAAAGCGACCACAGTATCTGCAGACGCGGTTTCAAATGGTGACATGATCGTCGATATCGGTCCTGACAGTACCAGATGGATCGACCAGAAAATTCGCGAAGCAAAACTTATCGTGTGGAACGGACCGACCGGTTGGTATGAGGGCGGCTTTGACACCGCGACTGTCGCGCTTGCTCGCGCCATCGCTCGCTCGCGCGCTACCACCATCATCGGCGGCGGTGACACTGCGGAGGTGATTAAAAAAGTTTTCAAAAACGCAAACGGAAGTTCAAAACGGATTTTTATCTCTACCGGCGGTGGCGCCACGCTCGAATACCTTGCGAAGGGAACATTGCCTGGGATACAATGTTTACAAAAATAAGTAATTACTGATAAACCACTGATCCCGACCAACTCCGTGCTCAAAAAACAATTCACACGTGCAGTTGATAACAACTCGTCCCTGTATATACAGGGACTTGCTTTTTCATGTGAGCACAGTATACTGCGTACCAGTTTTCATAGGGTACGGATTACCAGATCGACAGATCTGCGGGCCAGGGTTTCCACCCAGGCCCTGTTTTTTTTAAAAAGGTTGACAGATTTCGTATAATGGTTTATCATTAACGACGGTTTTTCATAGGATATTGGATTTTAAAAACGGGGCTGGATTTCTATCCGCGCCCCATTTATTTTCTGAAAAACCAAAAAAACGAAGTTCTTTTTTTTTTAAATAATCCCATGAGGGATGTATGTAAAAGCGCGGACATGTCCGTGCTTTTTGTTTTTATAGGGCAGATATTATTTTTTTTGCCGTTTCTTCGGCCTGTCCCTCCTTGTAACTAAATCGTGCATGCCACGATTCGAGTCCGTCATCGACATACCGAGGAATCACATGGATATGGGCGTGAAAAATGAGCTGATGTGCCGCGGAGTCGTTGTTCATAATGATATTTACCCCGTCCGCACGAAGACCCTGTTTCATCGCGACGGCGATTTTTTTCGCGATAACAAAAAGATGTCCGGCAAGTTCATCGGGAAGTTCGTAGAGGTTTGCAAACGCTTCTTTCGGCAGTACCAACACATGTCCGATGTTGGTCGGATTGATATCGAGAATCGCAAGGGACTGTTCGTCCTCATATACTTTGGTCGAAGGGATTTCTCCGCGAATGATTTTTGCAAAAATGGTGTCGCTGTTCATACAGGCTCGATTATAACACCCGTGTTACAATTTCACCCATGATCCCGACGATTCCGACTCCGGCGGAGCTCGAAACACTGCTGTGCGAGGCGTGCGGCATTACCCCCGAAGAAAAAAACGATTTTCTATATCCAGAGTACACGCTTGGTGATCCGTTTCTGTTTTTCGATATGAACAAAGCCGTCGCGCGCATCCATGATGCGATACAAAATGGCGAGCGCATCGGCATTTATTCTGACTACGACTGTGACGGGATTCCCGGCGCGGTGGTACTTCGTGATTTTTTCATCCTGCTCGGCAAAGGCGATCTCGTCGACGTGTACATCCCTGATCGGCACGACGAAGGATATGGCATCAGTATCCAAGGACTTGATGCATTGTCAGAAAAAGGGGTGACACTGATGATCACCGTTGACGTCGGTATCACGGCACTTGCGGAAGTGGCGGATGCGCAAAGTCGCGGGATTGATGTTATCGTCACCGACCATCACGAGCCGCTCGCGACATTTCCCGCCGCCTATGCCGTCATCCATCCCGCGCGAAGCGACTATCCGTGCAAAGCATTGTGCGGTGCGGGAGTGGCGTTTGCGCTCGTTCGAGCATTTTTGCATGCACATGGAAAAGAATTTGGCGTAAAAGAAGGTGCCGAAAAGTGGCTCCTCGATCTCGTCGGCTTCGCCACGCTCTCGGATATGGTGCCGCTCGTTGGTGAAAATCGCGTCCTCGCTTCCTACGGACTCACCGTCATGCGTTCTGCCGGTTGGCGCGCGCGTCGCATCGGACTAAGCACGCTTTTTATGGTCAACTATCTCTCTCCGGAGCGTGTCACCGAAAGTGATCTGACGTTTACGGTCGCGCCACGCTTAAACGCCGCCTCTCGAATGGCAAGCCCGATGCTTGCGTTTGATTTGCTCGCAACCAACGATGAAGCTCGCGCCCATGCACTTGTCAGCGAACTTGAAAAAATCAACAACGAACGAAAACTGCTCGTTGCGCGCATCGTCAAAGACGCGCACGCGCGCCTCGCGCACCGCGACCTCCCGGATCTCGTGGTTATCGGAGATCTCACATGGCGGCCGGCAGTGCTCGGACTTGTCGCCACCAAACTGCAGGAAACGTACGGACGGAGCTTTTTTGTCTGGGGCGGTAACGGCGGCGACGTGTTGAAAGGTTCATGCCGTATGCGTGACGAGCACCATGCCGCGCTCCTCTTTCAGGCGCTTCCCGAAGGGACGCTCGTCAACTCCGGCGGTCACCAAGCGGCGGGCGGATTTTCGGTAACAAAAGAAAAGGTGCATTTTTTGGAAGCGGCACTCAACGACGCGCTCGCCGGTGTCGATCATGAAGCCGATGAAAGCGATACGATGCGAGCCTTGCCACTGCCGCTTGCGATTGCCACCACGCGCCATTATGAAGTAGTGAGAAAGTTCGCGCCGTTTGGCGTGGCAAATCATGAGCCGACCTTTTTGTTTGAAAACGTCTCGGTACAATCGACGAAAAAATTTGGAAAAACAAAAGAACACCTCGAGTGCGTCGTCTCTGATGCGACCGGAGAAGCAACTGCGTTTACGTTCTTTGCAGACGATGAGGTAACATCAGCGATGTCTTCCGGTGAACCGGTCTCTTTCACCGCGACACTCGAAGCCGGTTGGAAAGGGGGAGTACGGCTACGGATAAAGGACGTGTTGTAAGAGTTCGACGAACGTTAGCTCGCGGATATGTATGGAGTGGTGTCGCGTTCGATTATTGTTTCTCTTCCAAGAGACGCAGGATTTTGTCGAGCTTTTCGACGTCGATTGAGTTGAGCTTTATCATGATCGCCTCGATTTCTTCTTTGGCGGCGATGTTGGTTTCAAAGTCCTGCTGTGCCTGGGCGCGGTCGCGTTCACTTTGGCGGTTTTGACTCATGAGGATGACCGTCGAGAGAAAGATTGCTTCGAGCGAGACGATCATGGTGAGGAGCCCAAACGGAAATGGTTCGACTTTAAATCGAACCCATGCCCAAAACCATATCCCGTGGAGAATGAGGAACCACCATGACCCCGATGCCGCCGCCAGTGCGTCCGCGATTCGCTGAGCGAATGTGCGATTTTCCTGATGCTTCTGCAACCAGTTCATCATCTGTCGCACTTTGTGCGTCGTGTGAAGATGGAGGTCCTTGATGGCCTGTTCCATTGGTTAAGTATACTGCGTTTTAAAAAACAATCGAGTGCAAGTGGTATAATCGGCTCATGAAAAATGACATCATCGTCTATACCGATGGCGCATCGCGTGGCAACCCCGGCCCGGGCGGGTGGGCGGCGGTGATCTTCGCGGGAGGGTACGTGATGGAAGTCGCCGGCCGTGTCCCGCGTGCGACGAACAATCAAATGGAACTCGAAGCAGTACGAGTCGTTCTCTCGGACAGTGCGGCGCTTTCGTCAAAGGACCCGATCGTCATCCACAGCGATTCGACCTATGTCGTGAACGGACTTTCGTCATGGATGTACGGCTGGGAGAAAAAAGGGTGGATGACGATACAAAAAAAGCCGGTCGAAAACAAGGCGGTGTGGCAGAAGTTGCTCGTCCTTGCGAAGCGATACGGTGATCGGCTGATACTAAAAAAGGTGTCAGGGCATGCCGGCGAGCTCTACAACGAACGCTGTGACGAGCTCGCGGTCGCCGCCGCGCTGGGGAAAAAGCAGGAATTGTTTAAAGGAAAGGCGGGCGACTATGGTGCGTTTCTTAAAAAAATTGGAGTGACTGAGAAGAAAGCGGCACCAAAAAAATCAAAAAGTTCTAAGGCCGCTTACTCCTACGTGTCGCTCGTCGGTGGCAACGTCCACGCAGACAAAACGTGGGCGGCGTGCGAGAAGCGCGTCAAAGGCAAACCCGGCGCAAAATACAAAAAAGTCTTTTCAAAAGAAGAGGAGACGGAGTTGGTACAGGAGTATACGTTGAGGTCGTTGGTTTAGAAAGAGTTGAGTTTAAAACTGATAAGAAATGGACAATCATAATAAAAAGGAGAAATATATTGTCAGCAAGTTGTTGGAGATGGTTGGAGAATTTAGACAACTATTCTTTCAAAATAATGAGAAAGATGTGGTGCCGCTAAGAATGCAATTAATCGGCGGGTTTACAATCATAGATGTATTAGGGAGTTACTGGTTTGAATATCTGAATAAAACGGGAACACCAAGAGAACGATTCTTTGAATTTACTGAGAAGTTTTGTTTAACCCCGAAAAATAAAATATATGCAGTAAGTACTTTAATCAAAGGTGCAACGAAAGAAAGGCTTTATGATCTTAGAAGTTCATTAGTCCATTTTTATGGTCTTGGTAAACATAAAGATTTCGGAATTGCAGCAAATATTTCAAAAACCCATACATCAGAGGTTATCCAAAATATGGTTATAGAATTTAGAAAAAAAGTTCCTAATTTAATATTTATTCAGCCCACAGAGCTCAGAGATATAATTGTTGAAGGTACAAGTCTCATGTTCGAAAGTATGATAGAAAATATTAATAAATCACATACGAATGAAAACACGAAAAAGGCTCACATTGAGGGTATAGAAAGAATCTATAACAAGCTGTTTGAAGAAGGAGCCGAAGGAATAGCCTAAATTTTGACATTAGTCAAAACTATCAACTCGGAAACTAAAATAAAAAAGATTCCCGTTTCCAGGAATCAATGATTTTTATCACGCAACGTTCTCTCGTGACAATTGTAAGCGCTCGTTCCAATACTTATGCATTGGGCATTTGAAGCCATCGTAAAATTCTTCATTTTGATCAAAGCCTTGCAGGACACACCCACCGCAACAACCATCGTTGGAATCATTTTCGGGCTTTCCGCACAAGAGCATTCCCTCGCTGTCTTTATACATTCGGGAACACTCAGGCAGATTTTCGATATTTCCGTGCAGTGCGTGACTGCTCAATGTGAACACCTTGTCCTTTACACGCTGATCGTTGTTGATTTCTTCGAGGAGCGTTTTCTCATCGGGAGCATTCCATAGTATTTGTTGTTCACGACCACCGATAAGCAGGGTCCGTAGCTTTAGAGGATCAAATGCCCTTGCCTCATCCTCAGAAGCAAATCCGTATACATTGACGGGAATATTGTCGCAAATAACGACAAATGGTTTTCCGTAAATTGCGGTACCTTTGACGGAGGTAAACCTTTCTTCAAAATGTACAAGGTAGTAATGCGGAGCTTTTGTAATCTTTTTATGCATATTTTTGTTTTTAAGATTTAAATCAAATGTACATTAACTTGCCTTTTTGTCAAAAGGTGTAGTCCCACATCGAAGATTCTGAATGTAATGAAGAACGGACATCACAATTTTTTTGAAAATAAAAAAGTCCTTCAAAGAAAAGAAGGACCATGAATTGGCAAACCCTGAAACCTATAACCGTAGATCGAGGTCATGGATTTGTATCTGTTAACGAATGGTAATTTCACCGGCGACTCAGCAAGTTTCTTCCGAAGCAGGCTTCACAGTCTCCCATTTATCCTACACTGTAACAGCCGTTTCTACAGGTCCATCTGGAGGATTCGAACCCCCTACAGCCAGTTATTAGACGTTGTACCCAATTCGCTCAAGATAATAAGTACTTTTCGAACAAAGTCAATTTTAATGCATTAGGACAGTTCTACTATCGTCTCACATCAAAAATTCTGAATGTGGTGAAGTACTGCCAGCAAATAAAAAAGCCGAACACTGTGTTCGGTTTTCGATGGAATCATTTTAACATTGCGTAGGAATTGTCTCCGGCTCTTCTTCTTTCAACAGGAGGACGTATTTACCGGCCGAAGAAGAGAAATCGATATCTTTCTTTATTTCACTTTGGCGCTTCGTTTCTATGATTATTTTTCGCTTTTTTCCATTTACAAAAGAAATGATCATAAAATTGTTTGCGATTGAATAATCTCGATCGGCCATGGAGACTTTACCGATACCGTGAAAATTTACAGGAATAAGATACACCTTATACAGGTACTTTTCGGTATCGTTATCAGATGTTGTTAGCAATGTTTCAAAAAAATCCATCGCAGTATTCCATGGAAGGTACGCCTCCCTTGGAAGTACTGCAATTCTTTTTGAAAAATCTTCAAAAAAATGAAAAGATTCTCCGAAAACGGCTGGAATGATACCCTCGATTCCTTTTCTTAGAACATATTTTCTCTCTGTCATAAGTAGAGTTTTTCCAATACTATACTTACAATTTTTGCTCCGTCAACGTTAAACAGGTTCGAACATGGTTTCACATCAAAAATTCTGAACGTATGAAAAACTGCTAGAAAATAAAAAAGTCCCCTCGTTAAAGGGGAACTGGTTTTTTATTACTTTAATTTTCGGGTAATGCCAACTGAAACGCTCCAACCGAACTTTATGTTGGTTGAACTTGTTGGACTGACTGAATGAACTATCTGTCCTCCAAGAAATAGACCTGATCGGTTGTGAATTATGGAAGCGTCATATGATGCTCCCAATCCTCTGGAACCGTCGGAGTAGTTGATGTAAAACTCATTGACATCACCGAGTAATGTAATTTTTTTGTACTCCTGTGATCTCGTATACATCAAGCTTACATAATTCCCCTTCACTCCAAACTCTTTTTGAGTGGCAAATGTGTACCACCAATCAAAAGTACAGGAGTTCTTTTTGTCTGGTACGAACCGCATCTTTCCTTCGAATGTAGGATAGGGGACTGATTGAGTAACTCTCTTTCCGTCTTTATAAGACTGAAAGAAGAGAGACCAGTCGGCACCGACTGTCAGAGTAAACTTACCAGCGGTGTCCAAATGGAAATTTTTCTTGTTCCATATATCCATAAACCATCCATTACCATTCGATAGATCAAACGTTACGTCAGGATCAAATTCCCAATCCTTGCCGAGTGACGTATTCATGTACACAAGTGCAGCTGGTTTATTGAGCGTAAACGCCGGAATCGGCGCGATACCATTTGTTGTAGCAATCGCGGTTACCGTTTGCGTTCTGGCGGTAAGCGAGAAAATTCCGAAAATGATAAAAAAGAACCAATATTTTTTCATTGTGATTGAGTTTAGATTGTTATCGCTGTTTCGACATTGGAAACAAGGATAACAATCTAAAAACCATCGTCTCAGTTCATATTAACATCATAACTGGCTTGTGTCAAGTATCAGTCTATGGTTATTTTTATGTAACAAAGACAAATGAAATAAAAACACCTCCCTTTGGGAAGTGCTGAATGATCATTTTTGGAGAATCAATAATTTCGTTTTTATACCGCCGACAATTATCTTTTCTTCCCCCTGAACTACCGAAAGATTGTGTTGGCGCATCCAGCAGTGAAACTCCTCATGAGAGTGAAGAAAATGCTCCACATAGTTTGCCCCCAGGGGAAGCGCCTCTCTTTTACTACCAAGCTCAATTGTTAGCGTAAAGAAACCGCCCTTTTTCAAAACTCTCACCGCTTCATCAAGCAGTGGATACGGGTCTGATAGATAGCTAACGATTGCAGTAGCGTTGACGATCGACGCTATGTCGTTGGGCAGTGGCAAGGGGTCACTTTCAAATTCAACCAGGAGTGTTTCAGTCGGTACCTGCGTTGCAAGATACTTGATGGTTTTCTGTTCGATAAAATCAAGCATATTTTTTGCTCCATCTACCGCAATTAATTTTTCGAACCTGAATTCTTTGTTGAACGCATATAGTGAGTTTCCCGGTCCAGATCCAAGGTCGATAAAAATGCCTTGATCGATTGAAGTGATTTTCTTGAGGGATTGCGCCAAATTTGTGGCAAAGTAGTCTTCATGACTCATGTCGATATCAAAAAAGATTTCCTCTGCGCCGTCTTCTGAGAAATACGACAATGCTTTTTGCATGGAACTTTTTTTCTTGATACTACCGTTTCTCGATTTTCTGTCAATCGTCGATTATACTTTCCCAATGCTCGAACTGTTCGCGATTGCGCTTACCATCGGCGCGATTTTTTATCGTACACTGCACGCCGATTGGTTCGTGATTTTTCTTTTGGCGTTTTCGTGTGCGGCATTTCTTTCGTTTCTGTTTCGTTCGAAAAAGGGAATACTATTTTCTGTTGCGATTGGTGCGACGGTGATACTCGGTGCACTCGCGGTATGGCGAGCGGAGGTGACGGTACCCAACGGCGTGTTCGGTACTCGTGCGTTCGATGCGCGTGTACGCTCGGTCGACCGACGACTCGACAAAACCAATCTCATCGTCCGCGACGCGGTGTATGGAGTGAACGTGCAAGTGTCCACGAGCGATGGAGAAGGTATGCTTCCCGGAGATCTCGTGAGTATCCGCGCGCTCATCAATCGTCCGGAGAGTTTCCTCACGCAGACCGGCAGGCTCTTTGATTATCCGCAGTACCTCGAGAGTCGCGGGATTGTCGCGGTGGGGAACAACGCGCAGGTGGTACTTGAGAAAAAGGGGAAGTGGTCGCCGGCGCGCTTCGCCACCACCGCGCGATTTGCGATTGCGGATATTTTCTCTCGGTTTGTGTCATTTCCGACCGATGGGGTGCTCGCCGGAATGACCGTCGGCTACCAAGGAGGCATTCCGGCGGATGTTTCTGACCTCTTTCGCGTGACGGGCGTACTGCATGTGCTCGTGCTCTCCGGCTACAACATCACGCTTCTTGCGGGATTTCTCACACTCCTCCTCAAGCCGCTTCCGTTTAAAAGTCGAACCATCGTGACAATCGCCGCGATTGCACTCCTCGTGCTTATCAGCGGCAGTGGCATCGCAAGTATTCGCGCCGGCATCATGGGCGGGATCGCGCTCTTTGCAGGACTTGCACGGCGCACTTATCAGCCACTGCGCGCGCTCACTCTCGCGTATGTGCTCTTTTTTGTTCTCACTCCCACGACGATTTTCTCGGATCCGGGATTTCATCTGTCGTTTCTGGCGACAGCGTTTATGATTTTGGTTCTGCCAAAAGTTGAGACAATTTTTTCATTCGTCCCGCGCACGAAGCATGTCGATGTGCGAGAGCTTTTGATGCTCGCGCTCACCGTGCCGATATTTATGCTTCCGTATACGATGTATTTCTCTGGGCTGTTTCCACTTGCCTCGCCGTTTGCAAATATCCTGCTTGCCGTCGTCACGCCACTGTGTATGGTCGCGGGCGTACTCCTCGTCGTCGTTTCGTTTATAACCCCGATCGGACAACTTGTCGGAACACTCATCTCGTCTGTCGGGAGCGTCGTCCTGCATGCGCTTGAATTTTTTTCGAAACTGCCGAGTTGGAACACACCGGAAATATCCTGGTGGATCGTGGTGCTATTGTATGGAACGCTTCTTTATATCCTGTTCAAAAAAGAAATTAGATTTTATTTGTTACAGCTTCAAAATTCGCTTGCGCCTGTGACCAGTTCACTGCCGTGAGGAAATCTTGGATGTACTGCTTCTTTCCCGATGGTTGATAGTCGGCGACGTATGAGTGTTCCCAGAGATCGAGCGCGATGAGCGGGGTAGTGCCTTGGAGTTGCCCTAAGTGTTGCTCGTCGATCCAGTGAAGCAGAAGTGTCTTTGCCGTTGCATCCCATGAAAGCATCGTCCAGCCGATGCCGCGAGTGCTTGCCGCACATCCGACAAATGCGGCCGTGAACGCATCAAGCGATCCCCATTGCGCGGTGAGTTGCTGGGCGAGCGTGCTGTCAGCGGGAAGCGGCGTCGCCTCGCCGGAGAGAAGCGCAAAATACACTTCGTGATTTCGCATACCGTTGTACTCGAAGCTCAATCGTCGTCGGAGTTCGCCGGTGAAGTACGTGACGAATGGGTCTTTTTCTGACCACTGCAGATACTCGGGAGTTTTTTCTATGATCGAGTTCGCATTTTTGACATAGCCCGCATAGAGCTTGAGGTGCTCGTCGTGGGTCGCCTTGGTGATCTTGCCAAATGGTCGTGGTGAAAATTGTTGTTCGGTAAACATGTCGTCAGTATACCTCCAAATGATACACTGTCGCCACATGACCGATGAATGGAAACTAAAAGCCCTTGGCTATTTATTTTTTCTCACCGTTACGCTTGGTGTCTCCTGTATCCTTACTCATCCGCAACCGACGCATGCGCTCGCAAAAGTTTCGATGCTCAATATCGGACAAGGGGACAGCTTTCTCATCCAGGCGGCAAATGGCGCG